>DATMOQ010000027.1:0-19783 GCA_035568195.1 Gemmatimonadales bacterium | reverse complement strand
CAGGGACGCAGCCTCACGACCAAGGCGCCTTCCCGGCGGCGGGCGCGCTCGGCCGCGATGCGGGCCCACATTTCATCCCGCGGCGTCTCCGGGGGACGGTGGTAGTCCCGCGCCAGGCGCTGCAGCTCTGCGTCGAACCGGTCGTCGTTCATCGGATCCACTCTCCCGCAAAATCGGCCAGCGCGACTCTCAGCTTCGCACGGGCGCGAGACAACTGGGCCTTGGAGGTGCCGGACTCGATGGCGAGCGCGGCCCCGATTTCTTCGTGGGTGTAGCCTTCCACGTCGTGCAGCAGGAACACGGTGCGATAACCCTCCGGCAGCTCGTCGATCGCCACCGCCAGCCGGCCCTTCAGGTCGGGCTCGGCGCGCGGCCGGCCGGTGGAGACGCCGTCCGCTTCTTCGATGTCCGCTTCGCGCTTCTTGAACCGCTTCACCTTCCGCAGCCCGTTCAGGGCCACCGACGTCGCGATGCTGTGCAGCCAGGTGGAGAAGGCCGACTCCCCGCGGAAGGTGTCCAGGCGCTCGAACGCGCGAATGAACGTTTCCTGGGTGAAGTCGCGCGCGAGATCGTCGTCGCCGGCCATGCGATACGACAGCCGGTAGACGCGGTCCACGTGCGCGTCGTACAGCGCCCGCTCCGCCACCGGGTCTCCGGCGCGGACTCTGGCGATCAGTTCACGGTCGTCCACGGGGCTCCGGAGCTCGGGTGCGCCTTGCTACCACAGGCTCTGACACAGGTGGGGGGGAAAGGGTTACGTGAAGAAGGGGAGCGGGGAGTGGGGAGCGGTCTGAGTCGAGCACGAACGGGACTCCCTTAGCCTAGGCGGAGCCTTCACTTCCTGGACTTCGACCGCTCCCTGCTCCCCGCTCTCTATCGTGTTCCGAAGAGCCTGTCTCCGGCGTCGCCGAGGCCCGGCAGGATATAGCCCTTGTCGTTCAGCTGCCGGTCGAGAGCGGCGGTGAAGACGGGAACGTCGGGGTGGGCGTCGAGCATGGCCTTCACGCCCGGGGGGGCGGCGACGAGGCAGAGGAACCGGATCCTCGAGGCGCCCGCTTTCTTCAGGGCGTGCACCGCGGCGACGGCCGAGCCTCCGGTGGCGAGCATGGGGTCGAGGACGAAGAAGTCGCGGGACTCTCCGCCCGCCGGAATCTTGAAGTAGTAGTCGACCGGCTGGAGGGTGTCGTGGTCCCGGTACAGCCCGATGTGCCCCACGCGGGCCGACGGGATCAGCTGCGCGATGCCCTCGACCATGCCCAGTCCGGCCCGCAGGATGGGCACGAGGGTGAGCTTCTTGCCGGCGACCTGGGCGCCGGTGGTGCGCTCGAGCGGGGTCTCGATCTCGACGGGCTCGAGCGGCAGGTCCTTGGTCACCTCGTACGCCATCAGCATCGCGATTTCGCTCGCCAGCAGCTTGAAGTCGCGGGTGGAGGTCCGCTTGTCCCGCAGCAAGGTGAGCTTGTGCTGAATGAGCGGGTGCCGGAGCACCGTGAGATTGGGGAAGGCCTGGAGCATCCGGCACAACCTATGGTCGCGAGGCTCGGTTGCAAGCAGGCTACCCGGGGCTACTTTGGTGGCTGCGCCCGCCGACGTTCCCTTCTTCCCGGAGAACAACGCCGTGAACCGTGTTCTGATGCTCGCGATAGGCTTGGGGCTCGCCGCGTCCCCGCTCGTCGCCCAGAAGAAAAAGCTCGCGGTGATGGACTTCGATTACTCCCAGGTGCGGTCGTCGGTGACCGACATTTTCGGGTCGGACGTGGACGTCGGCAAGGCGATCGCCGATCTGGTCTACGCCGCGCTCCAGAAGAACGGCAGCTACGACCTGGCGCCCCGGCAGCCGACCGCCGCCGCCAACCGGCAGAACGCGGGCGCGGCCCAGACGCTCGCTCAGCAGAGCGGCGCGGATGTGGTGGTGATGGGCACGGTCGCGGCCTACGGGAAGCAGACCGGCCAGACCGCGGGCGTCTCGATCGGCGGGTTCGGCATCGGCAAGAAGACTACGATCGCCTTCGTCCAGCTCACCACGCAGCTCGTCACGGCGGCGTCACCGGCGGCCGCGGCAATGGCGGCGGGGCAGGGTGACGCGAAGGGATCGGGCACCTCGCTGCTCGGGAACGTGAACGTGGCCGGGCTCGCCGCCAATGGCGAGATCAACATGGCGGGGGGCGACTACGCCAAGACGACCATCGGCCAGGCTACGCAGAAGGCGGTGGATGATCTGACGGCGTCGGTGGTCTCGAACGCGGGATCGATCGCGCCCGCCAAGGCCGCGCCCGCGATGCCGTCCATGCCCGTAATGCCCGCCGCCGCGCCGGCGCCCGTGGCGGCGCCGATGGGCCCGCTGCCCGCGGCGTACACCACGCCGATCGGCGCGCCGTTCATGTGGGTGCCCTACAACTTCCAGGGCACGGAGCACTTCAAATACACGGTGAACATGGTCGAGAACCGCGTGCCGACGCCGGGGCTGTACACGCTGGACGCTTCGAAGAGCGGTGCCAACGTGCAGATCAACGTGGTCTGGTCCCTGGGTGCCGATCACGGCACGGGGACGCTGATCCTGGTGCCGGGGCAGATGATGATGATTTCCCCCATGCAGCTCATGAGTCTCGGACCGGCCGGCGCACTGCTCTTCAATCCCATGCTCGGCATGTACTTCGGCGGCCAGCAGTGGGTGGTGGGCAGCGGGTGGAGCACCACGCACAACGGCGAGACCATCGAGTTCAAAGTGGAATCGACGTGCTCGAGCGCGGGCGTGCAGGGCGCTCACGGCGTCATGCGGAAGAACGGCACGGTGTTCATGGACATGTGCGTGTCGCCGAACGTCGGTCTGCCGCTCTCCGAGACCTTCAACCACGATGACGGCAGCGCCAACTTCACGATGACCGCCATCGAGTTTCATCCGTAGCCTGGGCGCCTGAACGTCAAAGGGGGCCCGGCTCGGGCCCCCTTTTTCTTTGTTTACCGCCGCTTCTTCGCTTTCTTCTTCACTTTCTTCGATTTTCCCTTGGCCTTCTTGGCCGGTGCTTTCTTCTTCTTCTTCTTCGCGGCCTTCTTCCTGGCCTTCGGAGGCTCGAAGGTGGCGAACGCGGCGCCCTGGGGGTCCATTCCGTTGATGATGTGGCCGCCCCCGGGCACCTCCATCGGACCCATCAGCACCTTCCCGCCGTTCTTCGTCGTGAATTCACCGGACTTGGCGGCGCTGGGCACATTGACGTAGCAGAGCCAGTGCGGCGCGGCCGGCAGGTCTTTGGGCTTGGTGTACATCCCGCCCAGGTCGCGGGTGCCCCCGGCGTTCCGGAAGACCTGGTAGATGCCCGCCGCCCCCATGTCCATCGCCTCGCGCTTCTCCCACCCGAAGAGCGCGTGATAGAAGGTCCAGGCGGTGTCGAGGTTGCCGGCGATCATCTCGTGCCACGAGAACTCCCCCATCCCGGGCTCCGGGTCCGGCGAGATGCCGTCGTTGCCGCGGTAGACGGCGAAGGTCGCGCCCTGGTTGTCGCCCAGGACGGCGAACCGCCCCATCTGCGGGATGTCCCCGGGCGAGACGAAGGTCCGGCCGCCCATCGCCGTCGCCCTTCTCACCGTCTCGTCCACATCGGTGACTTCGATGTAGGGCACCCAGCTGGACGGGCTGCCCATCTGCCGGGCCTTTTGCGGCAACTCCATCACGCCACCGATCATGACCTTGCCGCGCGCCTTCCACAAATGGTAAGACGGATCATTGGCGTGGGTTTCGGTGGTCCAGCCCGCGAGCTTGCCGTAGAACGTCATGGCGCCGGCGGGGTCGGTGGTCATCAGCTCATGCCAGCAGAAACGGCCGGGGGTGGGCAGCGGAGTCATGGGTCTCTCGTCTCGAGTAAGTGCGGGGCCGAAAACTTATTCGAGGCTCGATGGGCCGCAAGCCGGTCCGGGGCGCGGGCGCTGCGTGAAGGCAACAGCGAATCGACAGGAAGTCCCTATGACGTGCCAGTCCGGAGTCCCGTCAGGCCCTGGACCACGGATTGCAGAACCCAGCCGACGGCGTTGCCATGGTGCTTGATGAGCCCGCGGGCGTGGTCGGCGTCGATCCAGAGGCCGTGGCAGTGCGGACACTGATCGAGCAGCAAATCCTCCCATTGCCCCCGGATCAGATCGTATCCGCACGCCGGGCATTTCCCGACATGAGATTGTCGCTCCGCGGCGAGACGCTCGTTCCGGGCGGCGTCCCGTTGCTGGCGGAGGAGGTCGGCCTCGCGGCGGGCGAAGTACTCGGCCTCGTTGCGGTGGAGATTGATGCGGTGGGTCATATTGATGTCCTTTCCCCGTGCGTCTTTGATCTATATACGCACGAAGGGAGTTTCAGAATACGAGGCGGTTTCCCGGTGGGACTTCCCAGTTGCGCGCCGGGCCGGGTAAGTTGTTGCCCTGCCTCCTCGGCCAGGTAGCTCAGATGGTAGAGCAGCGGACTGAAAATCCGCGTGTCGGCGGTTCGATTCCGCCCCTGGCCACTCGCCTTCCCCATTTCACCAGTAACAGGACCATGACCAAACAGCCCCGGCACTTCGCCGGGGCTGTCGTGGGTTTTGGCTGTTCTTAAGAGACTTACTTACAGACCGGCGCGCCCTCGGCCGAAGTCGCCGTGGCCGGCGCGGTGGGCGTCACGGCGCCGATGTAGATGGCGCAGGACGTCGGGGTGTTCAGGTTCGTGATGCTGGCCGTCCAACCCGCCTGCGTGCCCGTGCCCGTGGTGACGGCGCCCAGGGTGTTGCCCGTGGTGGCGCACCACGCCGCGGAACCGGCGGTCGCGGGGTTGGTGCACGACGTGGCCGTCGTATACTTGAGCGAGTCGGAGAAGTACGCCTCTTCAGCGGTGACGAGGTTGCGGAGGTCCGACTTCATGGACGCCGCATACGCCTTCTGCTTGGTGTTGGCGAACTTCGGAATCGCGATCGCGGCCAGAATGCCGATGATCACGACCACAATCAACAGCTCGATGAGCGTGAAACCCTTGCGGTTCATGCTACCTCCTGAGGTAGAAAACGTTAGCCCTGCGTTACGGCGGCGGGGATCTGATCGAAGTCCGCCGTTTTATCGAGAAACCGATCGACGCCCAGTGCCTGCGCCTTGATTCGGTGTTCTTCCGTCCCATGATTCGTCAGGATCACCACCCGGGTGGCCGGACGGATCTTCTTGACCATCTCCAGAACCATCATCCCGGTCCCGTCTTTCAACCGGAGATCGAGAATCACCGCGTCCGGGCTGGTTCGGCCGATCACGTCCATCGCTTCCGAGACGCCCTCCGCCTGCCCGACCACGTTCATTCCCGGCACCGTGCCGAGGAGGTCTTCCAGTCGCTGGCGTACGATCGGTGAGTCCTCGACGATCACGACGCGCACGATGACCTCATTTTGTGTTCGGGTCGCTCCGACTGCCCGGGATCAGAATACCGGTGGTGAAGGGGAGTCAGTATCGGCAGGGGATGACGGCGGGGCGTGCGGTTCGGTGAAGGGGCGTATCCGTTTCCGTCCTACATGTGGTGTTCCACCGCGTAACGAATGAGATCAGCCGTGGTCTTCAAGCCGAGTTTTTCGAGCAGACGGGTGCGATAGGTGCTGACGGTCTTGGAGGAGAGTTTCAAGAACGCGGCGATTTCCTTCACACTCTCGCCCTGGCCGAGCAGCCGGAGCACCTCGTGTTCCCGGTCGGAGAGGGCATCGTGACCGGGACCATCGGAGTGCCCGCCCACCGCCTCGGCGAGCCGCTCGGCCAGGGCCGCACTCACGTACGTCCCGCCCCCGTGCGCCTTCCGGATGGCGGCGATCAGCTCCAGGCTGGAGTGCTCCTTGGTGACGTACCCCGAAGCCCCCGCCTTCAGCGCCCGGACGGCGTACTCCTCCTCGGCGTGCCCGGTCAGCACGATCACCCGGGTCCGCGGGAAACGCTCACGCAGGGCTCGGAGGGTCTCGACGAAGCTCGTGTCCGGCATCGCCACGTCCAGGAGAACCACGTCCGCGGGATGCTTGGCGAGTTGAGACAGCGCGTCCGCCCCGGAGGTCGCCTCCGCGGTGACCCGGATGTCCGGGGACTCCTCGAGCAGACGCCTCACACCCTCACGGACAATCTGGTGGTCGTCGACCGCGAGGACCTTGATCACGATGATGTGGCTTCACCGAGCGGGAGCTGGAGGGTGACGGTGGTGCCGGCCCCCAGGACGGAATCGATGCTCACCGCACCACCCCACGCCTCGGCGCGCTCCCGCATGCCGAGCAGACCGAAGGCCCCCTCTTTCGCGGTCCCGATGGGGAATCCACGGCCATTGTCACGGATGACGAGGCAGAGATCGTGGTCCTCCTCGATCAGCGCCAACTGCACCTCCGTGGCCCCGGAGTGTCGAGAGATGTTCGTCAGGGCCTCCTGGCAGATCCGGAACGCCGCGGTCGCGCGCTCGTCGGGAACGGCGATGTCCTCCGGCGCGTCGATGCGGACCGCAATCCCGGTCCGCTCCGTGAACACCCGGGCCTGCCAGCGCAGCGCGGCGGTGAGCCCGAGGTCGTCCAGCGCGCCGGGACGAAGATCGCTCGAAATCCGGCGCCCGACCTGGACGGCATCCTCGAGCAGTTTCCCCATCGCCTCGAACCGATCGCGGATCGCGGGCTCGGCCGGCAGTCGCGCCTTCACCCAGGTGAGATCCATCTTCACGCCGGTCAACGCCTGTCCCAGCTCGTCATGAATCTCGCGCGCGATGCGGGTGCGCTCAGCCTCGCGGGTCCGTTCGGCACTGGCCGCCAGAGACCGGACCTGCGCAAACGCATCACGCAACTTCCGTTCCGATTCGAGCCGGTTCTCGTCGGCCGCGTCGGTAGCCCGCCCGTACCCCATGATGACCGCCGCGACCACGACGGAGCCGAGCAGGACGAAGACGGCGACGCCGAGCTCCCGGCCGAACCATTGCATCCGCTCGCCGGTCGTGCGGAGCACACCCAGCGCGATGATCGCGAAGAGCAGCCGCGGCAGCAGGGTGCGGGCCAGCCCCCCGCCGGGCCCCTGGCTCACCAGAATTCGCATGAGGGGTCCCGATGGATCCCGAACGAGCACACCGACGGCGAGCGCGATGAACGCGATGGCGGTGTGCAGTGCCATCTGCGCCGGGGAGGCCGGATTGGTCAGCTCGTCCGCGCGGAACGCATAGCCCAGGAGCACCAGGAAGGCGGCGAGCATCGCGAACAGGCCGAGCGCCTCGGCCAGCGAGCGACGGATGCGAAGGGCCGGGCCGGCCAGCAGAGCGAGGGAGAGCACGAAAAACTGAAACGCGGAGTTCAGGCCAGGACGCCCCGGGGTCGTGGATCCGCCCGTCCGGTCGGGATACACGAGCTGATCGATCCCGAGATCGCGTTTCAGGAAGTACTCCGCCAGGGTGAGTGCGCCAATGAGTCCGACGATGACGGCGCAGGCGGTTCCTACCGAGCGGGTCCGCCCTCCCGCGGCGGGCGACACTGAGATCCAGAGGGACACGCCCGCCAGCACGAATGCGAGCGCCGTGTTCACCTTCATCGACGGCCACTCCGGCAGGATGGTCGTCAAAAGCGGGAGGTTGAACACCCAACCGATCAACGCACCGGTACCGACCGCAATCGGAAGCGCCGCGCATACCCGCGCCACATTGTCGAGGCCCTTCGGGCTGGTGGAAGCGTCGGTCATGGGTGTGCGTACCAAGGTGGGATCGCCGGGCGAACTTTGCCACAAGACGCGCTCAATTTGCTACGCTCCCGCTATGGCGGCGCCATGTCCGGTCTCTATGACGGGGCTGGAGCCAAGCCTGGGACGCCCCTGGCCACTGCCCACCTGCCGCTCCAAGATTGGGGCCATGCCGACGGGCCTCTTGACCTCGCTCCCCACTGACGCCATCCGCATCGCCCTGGTCCTCGCGCTCTCCCTGTTGGTGGGATTCGAACGCGAAGAGAAAGGCGACAGCAAGACCTACCGCTTCGGCGGCGTACGTACCTTCCCCCTCCTGGGCCTCACCGGATACGCCCTGGCGCTCCTGGGAGGGAATGACTCGCTCCTCCCCGCCGCCGGACTGATCGTCGTGGGCGGGTTGATGCTCCTCTCGTATCGCCACAAGCTCGCCGCCGCCGAGCCGGCGGGCGTGACCACGGAAGTGTCGGGACTGACCATCTACGTCGTCGGCGCGCTCATCTGCCGCGACTACATCTGGGTCTCGTGCGCGCTGGTGGTGGTGAGCCTGCTCCTCCTCGAGCTCAAGTCGGGACTCGAGGCACTCACTCAGCGGATCCCGCCCGCCGAGATCGCCACGCTGGCCAAGTTCCTGCTGCTCACGGTGGTGATCCTGCCCATCGTTCCCAATCAGGACCTCACGGAGTTTCAGCTCAATCCGTTCCGGATGGTGCTGGTGGTGGTGGCGGTGTCCGCCGTGTCGTACGGCAGCTACGTCCTGGAGCGGCTGGATCGCGGGCGAGGCGGGATTTTTCTCGCGGCCATTCTCGGAGGTGCGTATTCGTCCACGGTGACCACCGTCGTGCTCTCGAAGCGATGCCGGGAGGACCAGCGCCCCGAGCTCTACGCCGGCAGCATTCTCGCGGCCTCGGGCGTGATGTACGTCCGGCTGCTGGTGCTCCTGGCGTTCTTCAACGTCGCGCTGGCGTCCACGCTCGCGGTGCCGTTCACCCTCCTGGCGGTGGTCGCGATCGCGGGCGGGTGGTGGTGGTCGCGACAGGGGAAGGCGGTCCGCAAGGGCGAGAGTCCGGCGCTGCTCCCGCGGAATCCGCTCCAGCTCGAGGCGGCGGTGTTCTTCGCGGTGGTGTTCGCTGTGGTGCTGGTGGTGAGCCAGTGGGTCCTGCAGCACCTGGGGCGGGGCGGGGCCTATGGGTTCGCGGCCGTCATGGGCATCTCGGACGTCGATCCCTACATCCTGAGCCTGACGCAGACGGCCGGGAAGCTGACCCCGGCGCAGGTGGCGGCGGTGAGCGTCGTCATCGCCGCCGCGAGCAACAACCTGATCAAGGGCTTCTACGCGCTCGGCTTCGCCAAAGGACGGGGCGGAAAACTCGCCCTCGGCGCCCTGGTCGGTCTGGCCGCCCTCGGACTCGCACCCCTCCTCTTCCTTTAGTCTCCCGTCGGGATGATCCCGGCGCCCTCCACCATCAGGATCACCGTGCGCTCCGGCGCGCGGGGGCGATGCGGCACCCCCTTCGGTATCACGACCGCCTGGCCGGGGTTCAGCTCGATGGTGCGCCCCTCCAGGTCGATCAGAAACCGACCCTCTACGCAGTAGAAGAACTCGTCTTCCGTGTCGTGCTTGTGCCAGTGGTACTCGCCCTTTACCTGACCGACCCGCACCACCGAATCGTTCACCTGGCAGAGCGTCTGGTTGTACCAGGGGTGGGTGACGGACTTGAGGAGCTCCGGCACGTCGAACCGCGTGAGCTGGGGGAACTTGATGTCGAGGTGCGTCTCGTACTGGTAGGTCTTCTCGGTCACGACCCCTCCTTGGCGGCGGCGGCCTGGGCGATGCGGGCGACTCGCGGGTTCGCGATGGCTTTGTAGTCCTCGGTGGCCAGGCTGAGTGACCGGTCGAGCCGGGCGGCGTTGAAGAAAATCTCGGTGGTCTCGAGGATCTTCGGATCGGCCACGAGCTCGAGGTCGGGATGAAACGAGAAAGGCAGGATCGTGCCGACCACGCTGCCCCCGAACTTCTCGGCATTCTCGACCGACGCGAAGGAGCAGTACGAGGCGCCGTAGAGCGCCTTCAGGGCGTCGAAATCGACGCGCGCGTCTCCGGGAAGAACCACGAGGACGAACCGCGTGGTCTTCTTGTCGATTTTGAGCATCACGATGATGCACTTGGCGGCCTGGGAAAGGGCATTGCCGCGCACGGCGCTGATCAGCTCGGTGCGGCCCTCCGGGGCGTGTTCGATCACCCGGTAGCGGGCTTTTTTCTCATCCAGCAGGGCGATGAGGCGGTCGTAAGTGGGATATGCGTGGTCGCTCATGTCGCTCCTAAGAGTGATCGTGAATCATCCGCCAACCCGCAGGCGTCCGCATCCAGATGGTCGAAAACCAGCCACCCAAGTCCTTCAAGCCGCCCCCCGTGAGGATGAAGTGACCGGTGCAGAGCGCGTAGTCGACACCCAGCATTCGGACCTCGACGTGCTCATAGCGGAGCTGCTGGTTGGCCTTCCCGTCCTTCCAGAACGCGGCCCGCACGCCGGTCTCGGTCGCCGCCAGGCCGACCGGTCCATTGCGCGTCATCGAGCTCATCGAAGTGTCGTACGCCGCCAGGTACCGCGCGAGGTCGTTGCGATTCCACCCCGCCGCGGTCGAGTCCAGCTCGTTCGCGATCGCGTTGGCGTCAGTGTGGGGGGTTTGAGCGGAAAGAGGCGCGAGTGATCCGAGCATCGCCACCAGACAGATCGAAGCTCTCATGTTGAGCATCCCGGAGATGAAGTGGTCCCGCCCTTACGACCGACATCGGAGGGCGTTTCAGAAAGGTGAAAGGTTTGCCCCGTCACAGCCGGAATCTTATCCTAGGCCATGGTCATTGCCGTCCTGCCGTTCACGAATCTGACCTCCGATCCCGCCAATGCCTACTTCGCCGACGGCACCGCCGAAGCTATCGGGGATACGCTGGCGCTCACTGCGAAACTCCAGGTCTCCCCTCACGCCGCGGCATTGGACTGGACCGACCGGGGCGGGAGTCCGCAGGAGATCGCCACGGGCCTGGGGGCCGCGGCCGTGCTGGAAGGGGGAGCGAAGCGGTCGGCGGACCTGGTGCATTTCGAGGTCCGGCTCCGCGCGCCCGATGGAGCTTCAATGTGGTCCACGATGGTCGATCGGCCCCACTCGGAGGTACTGGCCGCGCAGCTGGACGTGGTGACCGGCGTCCTGCAGGCCCTGAAGGTCACGCCCGCCCCCGCGGAGGCCACCCGCATCAACCGACCTCCGACCGCTGGCCACTTATCTTACGATCAATACCTCCACGGCCGGATCTTCACCCGGGAGCTCCTGCGGCGCAGCCAGGAGGCGGCCCTCCACCACTTCGGCGAGGCCCTGCGCCTGGATCCCGGGTTCGCCCGGGCGCACGCCGAGACCGCCATGTGTCATGGGATGATCTACCAGTACTGGGATTCGAGCGCGGAGAATCTGCAGCGGGCGGACGATGCGAGCGTCAAGGCCGTCGCGCTCGGACCCGATCTCCCGCACGCCCACCTGGCGCGCGGCCTCGCGTTGTCGCTGGCGACGCGTTACGCCGAGGCGGATGAGGAGTTCACGAAGGCCCTGGCCCTGCGTCCCGATCTCCTCGAGGCCAACTACTTTCGCGCCCGCTCGGCCCGGGCCCAGGGGACCTATGCGGACGCGGTGAGCTGGTTCGAGAAAACCTGGGCGCTGCGTCCTCTGGATTATTCGACTCCCGCGCTGCTGGCGAGCGCGTATGTCTCGCTCGACCGTCGTGACGACGCCCTCGCCACGCGGAAGAAGTCCGTGGAGCTGGTGGAGCGGCGGCTGGTCCGCCATCCCGACGACTCCCGCGCCCTCTATCTCGGCGCCGCCTGCCTCGCGACCCTCGGCGACGGTACCAAGGCCCGGTCCTGGGCCAAGCGCGCCCTCGCGATGGACCCCGACGACTCGGCGGTGCTGTACAACGTGGCCTGCGTCTACGCCCTGCTCGGCCTCGACGACTCCGCCATCGACTGTCTGGAGCAGGCCATCCAACACGGGTTCCGGCATTGGGACTGGATCGAGCACGACTCGGATTTCGATACGGTGCGCAGTCACGAGCGCTTCAAGGCGCTACGAGTATGAGGGCGACCATCCGTGGTTTCGCGCTCGTCACGCTTCTGTACGCGGCGACCCCCAGGGCCCTCCGGGGTCAGGCGACCCCGGTCAAGGTCGACTCTTCATGGATGGCCGTGCGGGCAGCGGATTCCACGGTCGAATTCCAACTGACGGCCGCGCTGACGTCGGACAACGGGGGAATGAACTTCAACGGTGCCGCGAGAGGGGCGCTCACCCTGACGGTGCCGGTGAAATGGCATGTCACGCTGCACTTCACCAACGAGGACGACAACATGCCTCATTCGGTCGAGGTGACGCTCGCTCAGAAGCCGCTGACGGCCACTTCTGGCAAGCCCGCATTCCCGCGTGCCGAGAGCAAACACGCGGCGCAGGGAGTGAACGCCGGGGCGAAGGAGGATGTGCGCTTCACGGCGAACCAGGCAGGATCGTACCTCATCGTCTGCGCGGTCCCGGGCCACGAGGCCGCGGGGATGTGGATCCGGCTGTCCGTAAGCGCCACCGCGACTCGACCGTGGCTGCAGGCCGTCCCTGCCGCTCCCTGAAGGCCGCCGGGCTGCGGGAGCCCGCCCTTCAATTCCGGCACCGACCAGACCGTAACTCCCAGTATGACCGCTCGAACCCTCTCCCGTTTCCGACGGTATAACTAACCATGAAAAAAATCCTGATTCTCTCGAGCCTGTGCGTGGGGCTGCTCGTTCAGGGGGCGGCGGCGCAATACGGAGGTGGACGGCGTGAAGGCGGCATGGGCGGGTACGGCCGCCCCGAGGTGGAACCCGCGCCTCCGCTTCCCGGTGCAGTCATGGAAGGTCCGCCGGACTCGGCCGCCGCCCGCAGCGCGCTCGCGCTCAGTGACTCACAGGCGGCTCGGTACACGGCCCTCTACAGCGCCTTCATGGTCGCGACCAAGCCCTCGCGGGACTCCGCCCAGCTCGCCACCGACAAGATGAACGACCGCCTCGCGACGGGCGACCGCGCGGCGGCGCTGTTCTACGCTCAGCGGCTCCAGGACATCGGGAAGTCCCTCCGGGATCGGCAGGACAAGTTCGACGACGGGCTCAAGGCCGTCTTTACCAAGGACCAGCAGAAGGCCTACCGGAAGTGGGAGGATGACGCCGAGCGGGTGGCCCAGGAGCGAAACAAGGAAGCGGGACTCCGCTGGCAGGAAGTGGGCGGGTTCGGAGCGGGGCACACCCCCGAGGACCGGCGGACGCTGGTGGAGAGCGGAGCGGCGCCCGCCGCCGCGCTGGGCTCACAGGCGGTGCGGGTCGGACGGACCATCTACGTCTCGGCTCAGACGGGGCAGGACAGCACGGGCGCGCTGGCGGGCACCGATCTGGCCAGTCAGGCGCGGCAGGCCTTCCGCAACGTGACCGCCATCCTGAAGCGGGCCACCGCGTCACCCAACGACGTGGTGCGAATCACGGTGTACGCGCTGAATCCGGATTCGGGCGCCCTGGCCGCGATCCGCGCGGCAGGCGCCGACTACTTCGCGGGCCGGACCCAGCCGGCGACGGTCGTCGTCGGCGTGGCGGCCCTTGCCAAGCCGGGGGCGCTGGTGGCGATCGAGGCGACGGCGGTGACCGGGAGCGGCGGGTACTGACGGCCGGCTGAGATCTTAGAGCGTCAGAAACGCCGCGGTCCACTCCGCGGCGTTTTCGTCCTGCCGGTAATACTTATCGACGTCCGCGACGATGTTGTCCCCATCCCGCCGGACGCCGAAGCGATCCATCCCGCGCGTCGCGCGGCCCGAGATGAAGACGCCGTCGGGCTGATAGTGCGAATGGTGCTTGGGGCACTGGAACTGCCGGTCTTCGGGCTGCCAGTGCAGCGCGGTGTTCTGGTGGGGGCACGAGAGGTTGAACGCGTAGGCCTTCTGCTCCCAGCGCACCACGATCACCTGAGTCTCCTTGTCGATCACGGCTCCGTCGGTGGCCGGAATGGGGTACGCGTGCTCCTCGTTCCGGCTCCAGCTCGGCGTCACCAGGCGCCACGACATCGCGCGCGCGCGCCGCGCGCCCAGACCCAGCCCCGCGAAGATGCCGGCCACGGTCACGGTGGCGTCCCGGACGAAATCGCGTCGCGGGACGAGGGGGCACCGGTCACAGGAGTCGTCAAGCCGTTCGCTCATCCATTCCCCGTCAGAATCGTGCCCAAGAGCACGAGTGTGAACCACAGAATCAGGCTCGCGATCGAAGTCCGCCGGTAGGCGGACCACGCGGCCGTCACTCCCCGCCCCACCGCCTGCTCGGCCCGCAACCTGATCCAACCGTTCCCGAGCAGCACGGCCACGAGTCCCATCTTGGACCAGAAGACCCAGGACGGTAAAAACGTGCCCAGGTCTGACAGCGTCTGCAGCACTCCGGTCGCGAAGATCACCGTCAGGCCGATGAGGACGAGACGGTGCACTCCCGCGATCTCGCCGAGCGCCCACCCGTGCGACTCGGACGGAAGGGTATGGGCCCGCGCCAGGCGCAGTGTGGCCCGGTCGGCCGAGACCGCCAGCCCTCCGGCCAGCAAGACCCCGCCCAGGTGGACGAAGTTCACGGTCTCGCTCACGGCCTTGTGGTCGCTGTAGAGATGCGCCCACCACTTCACCGCGAGGCTCAAGGCGCTTCCGGAGGCGAGGCTCATTTTTTCCAGATCAGCATCATGCCGTACCCGACCAGCGCCACTCCCATGGAGGCGAGCGCGATGGTGCGGTGGGTGGTGGCGCGCCCGGGGTCCAGAGTCACCCGCCGCGGACTCGGGGCCGAGGCGCCGCTGGCGACGAATCCCGCGTCGGAGATGAACATCAGGGCGGCGTGGATATAGCGACGGGTCTTGTCCGCCGGGTCATGCCGCGACTCCCAGAGGTTCCAGGCGCCGGTCACGGTGTTGACGCCGAACAATCCCGCCAAGCCGAGCGCCGTCAGGCGGTGCGCGGTCAGCGTGGCGGAGGAGCCGGGCGGGTGATTGTAGAGCGTCTGGCCGAGCGCGAACTCCCCGACGAAGAGGGGCAGGGTGGCGTAGCTCGCGGCCCGATGGATTTCGAGCCGCACGCCGTAGAAGTCGCTGTACTCGATGGCCCGGGGGCGGGTGCGCCCGCCGGTATCCGCGACCGGGAACAGCGATGTGGGAGCGGGCGGCGTCGCGGCGGCCGCGAATGCCGGGGAGTCGGTCGGTGCCGGCACGTCGAGCAGCGGGCCGGAATGCTGCAGGGCGGCGGCGAGAAGCAGTGTGACGGCGATCAAACATCCCCCGGGTTGGTGGGCTTGCTACCCGACCCCAAGCTAGGCGTTCCTCCTGACGGCGAGCGAACAAAAAAAACGCCCCGGCATTTCTGCCGGGGCGTTTTGCGTTGCAAACTGGAATCATCCTTCGACGATGATGAGATACCTCGACCCCGCCCAGAACTGCTCGGGACGGGCAATGGCGAGCTTGTTGGTGTTCAGGATCTCGCCGTTGTCCGCGGGCTGGGCATTGAGGGCGGTCAGATCGTTCCGGGACACGATCCGGTAGGGTTGCGCCGAATCGGGGAGGGCGATGCTGGTGACCTGACGCCGATCGATGGCCGTGAAGACCGTGGGATCGAGCGTGCGGGCGGGGACCAGTGTCTTGCCGGATTTCCACAGCACGAACAGGAAGCGCGCGCCACCCTCTTCGGTGATCACGCCCTTCTTGATCAGGTCGTCCTTGGTGCCGATGACGTAGTACACCGTATTGTCACGGGTCTGAACGTTGTTCAGCGTATCGGTGAGAGCGATGGTCACGCCGGTGAGCGAGTCGACGCGGGCGGTCAGGGCCGCGATCTGCGTCTTCTGGTCGTCCATCACCTTCTGGAAGTTCACGACCGTGCTCTCGAGCGTGGCCCGCAGCGAATCGGAGAGATGGGTCATCGAGGCGATCTGCTGCTGGCTCGACTTGATCCGGGCATCCGCTTCATGCGCGTGAGAGACCAGCATGCGCACCCGCTGGACGACGGTGTCGCGGCGGGCCGCGTCGGGCGTCTCCGCGGCGGGGAGCTTCATCTTTCCGGTCACGCGAGCCTTGGACAGCTCCGTGGAGATATCCGACAGCGCACGAGCGTCGGCGGCCACCTCGGCCACCGCGCGGTCGTGATCCGCGGCCACGTTCTGCAAACTGTCGGCCCGGGCCTGGGCCACGTGCAGCGCCTGTTGATCGCAGCCGGCCGCGACCACGGCGGCGGCGACGACGACGATTGCGAGCTTGACGGACATAAGGCTTCCTCCCAAGAGAGATCCGTATGGTCCCGGGCGTGGGGCGCGACACCCCCGGGCCTATCGACGGTCCGACGTGCATCCGATGTAGCGCTCATCGTACACCGGACGGCGGGGGCGCGTTTCACTTCAATGAATGGGGGCAACTCGCGTGCCCGGCGTCGGGCCCGTATCATTGCCCTCGGTGCTCACGGTTGCAACCCTCTCACCCAACACGAGTGTCGCGCTCATGTCACGGTCGCGTCGTTCCCACGTCGTTGTGATTTCCCTCACGCTTTTCCTGTTCGCGATCCCGGCCGCGGGACAGGCGCCGGTCGTCGACACCGCCCGATACGGGGCGCTCCACTGGCGCGAAATCGGTCCGTTCCGCGGGGGCCGGGTGGACGCCGTGTCCGGAGTGGTGGGACAGCCGCTGGTCTACTATATGGGCGCCACCGGCGGCGGCATCTGGAAGACCGGGGACGGCGGACTCACCTGGGAGCCGATGTCGGACAAGGACCTGACGGCGGGGTCAGTGGGCGCGCTGGCGGTCGCGGAGTCGGACCCGAACGTGATCTACGCAGGCACCGGTGAAGAGACGGTCCGGGGCAACGTGTCGCCCGGTGACGGCATGTACAAGTCGACGGACGCGGGAAAGAACTGGAGCAAGATCGGTCTCGGGGACGCGGGCCAGGTAGGCCGGATCGCGATTCATCCCCGCAACGCCGACCTGGTGTACGCCGCCGTGATGGGTCACGCCTTCGGACCGAACGCCACGCGGGGCCTCTATCGCTCGAGCGACGGCGGCAAGTCCTGGCAGCGCATCCTCTCCCGCAACGATTCGACCGGCGCAGTGGACGTGGTGCTCGATCCCGCCAATCCGCGGATCGTGTACGCGGCGCTCTGGCAGGAGGAGCGGACGCCGTGGGACTTTTCGTCGGGGGGCGCGGGCAGCGGGCTCTTCCGGAGCACCGACGGCGGCGACACGTGGACCGAGCTGACCCGGAAGAAGGGAATGCCCGAAGGGATCATCGGCCGGATCGGAATCGCGGTCTCGCCGGTGAGCCCGGACCGGATCTGGGCCGTGGTGGAGGCCAAGGAAGGCGGGGTGTTCCGGTCGGACGACGCTGGGGACACCTGGCACAAGACCTCGGACGACCACGAGATTCGCCAGCGGGCCTGGTACTTCAGCAACATCTACGCCGATCCAGCCAGCGCCGACGTGGTCTACGCGTTGAACGTGTCATTCCGGAAGTCGGTGGACGGCGGTGTGACCTTCGAGGAGATGGACGTCCCGCACGGGGACAACCACGCCCTCTGGATCGACCCGGCCAATTCGAAGCGGATGGTGCTGGGAAACGACGGCGGGGCCACCGTCTCGAACGACGGCGGGAAATCCTGGACCACGCTCGACAACCAGCCTACGGCCCAGTTCTACCACGTGATCGCGACGACGCATTGGCCCTACCAGGTGTGCGGAGCGCAGCAGGACAACAGCACGGTCTGTATCGCGACGTCGTCGGACGGCGGCGGCATCACCGACCGCGACTGGGAGGACGCCGGGGGCGGGGAGTCCGGATGGATCGCCGCCCGCGCCGACACGCCCGACGTGGTGTTCGCCGGGAGCTACGGCAACCACATCACCCGGCTGGACCGGCGGAATCATCAGGAGCGGAACATCAACGCCTGGCCCGATAATCCCATGGGTCATGCGGCCGCCGACCTGAAGTACCGGTTTCAGTGGACCTTCCCGATCGTGATCGCCCCGACCAATTCGTCCGACCTCTACATCGGCTCCCAGGTGCTCTTCAGGAGCACCAACGAGGGCTCGAGCTGGCAGGCGATCAGCCCCGATCTGACCCGGAACGACTCGACGCGGCAGCGTTCCTCCGGGGGCCCGATCACCAAGGACAATACGTCGGTCGAGTACTACGGAACGATCTTCACCATCGCGCCGTCGCCCCGGGATTCGAACACCATCTGGGTGGGAACGGACGACGGACTGGTCCAGCTGACGCGGGACGGCGGGAAGACGTGGAGCAACGTGACCCCGCCCGGGATCACCGCCGGGACGCAGGTCAGCATGGTGGACGCGTCTCCCCACGACGCCGGGACGGCGTACATCGCCGCCACGCGGTACAGGCTCGACGACTTCGCGCCCTACGCGTTCGTCACCCACGACTTCGGCAAGACCTGGAAGAAGATCGTGACCGGAATTCCCGCGACGCATTTCGTGCGGGTGGTGCGGCAGGACCCGGTGCGCCCGAATCTGCTGTATGCCGGCACCGAGTTCGGCGCGTACGTGTCGTTCAACGACGGGGCCGGCTGGCAGTCTCTCCGCTTGAACCTGCCGGTGGTCCCGGTGCACGACCTGACCATCAAAGACAACGATCTGGTCGCGGCGACGCACGGGCGGGCCTTCTGGATCCTCGACGGGGTGGGGCCGCTGCGTGAGCTGGCGGGCAACGACCCGCAGGGGGACCGGGTGCTCTATCAGCCCGCGGACGCGTGGCGGACGGGCGGGTTCCGGTCGGGGAGGAGACAGTCGACGGTCGGGCAGAACGCGCCGCGGGGAGCGCAGGTCTACTTCTTCCTCAAGGACAAGCCGGACTCGGTCGTCACCCTCGAAATCCGGGACGCCCACGACTCGCTGGTGCGCCGGTGGTCGACCAAACCCGCGGAGCCGCAGGATTCGCTGGAGGTGAAGGCGGGGATGAACCACTTCTCATGGGACCTGCGGTATCCCGGTGCCCACCGGTTCAAGGGAATGATTCTGTGGGGAGGCGGGACGGGTGGACCGGCGGCGGTGCCGGGGACATACACGGTGCGGGTCGTCCTGAAGGGCTGGACCGCGAGCAAGAGTTTCCAGGTGAAGGAAGACCCGCGAGTACCGGTGACCACGGCGGACCTGCAGAAGGAGTTCGACCTTCTGATCCGGATCCGGGATCGCATGTCGCAGGCGGACGATGCCGTGAAGCAGATCCGGGACATCGTGGGTCAGCTGGACGGCGTGGAGACGCGGGCCAAGGGGCAAGCCGGGGCGGCGGCGATCGATCAGCGCGCCGATTCGCTCAAGGCCCGTCTGGGAGAAGTCGAGAAGGCCATCTATCAGACCCAGAATCAGAGCGGAGAGGATCCGCTCAACTATCCGATCCGGCTGAACAACCGCATCAGCGCCATCGCCGGAGTCGTCGGGAGCGCCGACGCCGCGCCGACCGAGCAGTCCTATCAGGTGTTCGACCTGGTGTCGGGGCTCCTGCAGGTGCAGCTGGACAGGCTCAAGGCCATCGTGACGACCGACATTCCGGCGTTCAACCAGGCGGTGGCGGCGCAGAACGTGCCGGCGGTGATCATTCGGTAGACCCCGGGCGTGGCGCCGAGCGGGCGTGACGCCGAGCGGGCGTGACGCCGAGCGACCCTGATGCGCCTTTGCGATGCCTATGGTCACGGGCAGCATCCGAGCCCGTCCGGGCCACCAGGCAAATGACCCGGCATCGCTCCGGCGCATCAGGGTCGCTCGGCCCCGCCCAGCGCTTCCGAACGTCGGTCCGTAATTCGGGTGACTACTGCTTGGGGTGGTTCTATGCGCGGAACGCTGCTGGTGGCCCTGGTTGCTTTCGTCGCCTGTCGTACGCCAGCGGGCCGCACGCCCGCGTCCGACTCGACGGATACGGCGGCAGCCGCAGCCGCCGACCGCGAGATGGGCGGGATGGGGGGGATGGAGGCCGATCCCCACATGTCGATGACGCCCACTTGGCCCCTCGCGGCCGGGGACTCCGCCCGGGCTCGGGCCC
>DATMOQ010000026.1:0-14123 GCA_035568195.1 Gemmatimonadales bacterium | reverse complement strand
TCGTCGTTGCACGGCGTGACGGTGATCGAATCGCCCATCCCGTGCTCGGACCACAGCTTCTTCTCGAACAGCTTCGGGTTGTTCGCGATCACGTTGTTGGCGGCGGTCAGGATTCGCACCGTCGACCGGTAGTTCTGCTCCAGCTTGACCAGCGTGGCTCCGGGAAAGTCCGTCTGGAACGCCAGCATGTGCCGCACGTCGGCGCCGCGCCATCCGTAGATCGCCTGATCGTCGTCGCCCACCACGGTCAGGTTCCCGTGCTCCGACGCCAGGTACCGGACCAGGCGGTACTGCGCCGCGTTGGTGTCCTGGAACTCATCCACCAGGACGTGCACGAAGCGCCGCTGCCAGTAGGCGAGCCGCTCCGGATGTGCCTGGAACAGCGCCAGCGGGTGCAGCAGCAGGTCGTCGAAATCCATCGCGTTGGCCTGCTTCAGCGCCGGGGCCAGGCCGCCGTAGATGTCGGCCGCCACCAGCTCGATGGGCATCTCCGCCCGGGCCGCGAACTCCGCCGGGGTCGAGAGCGCGTTTTTCGCCGCGGAAATGATCCCCGCCAGCTGCCGCGGCGGAAACGCCTTCGGCGAGTGTCCCCGCTGCTCGAGCATCCGCTTGATGAGCGCCTGCGAATCGTCTTCGTCGTAGATGGTGAAGTTCGGACCGAAGCCCAGGAGGGGCGCCTCGCGCCGGAGGAGCCGCGCCGACAGGGAATGGAACGTGCCGATCCAGAGCCCTTTGGGGTCCGCACCCAGCAGCTCGGCCACGCGGCGGCGCATCTCGCCCGCCGCCTTGTTCGTAAAGGTGACCGCGAACACCCGGTCGGGGCGGATACCCCGGTCCTGAATGAGATGCGCGATGCGCGCCGTCAGCACGCGCGTCTTTCCCGACCCCGCGCCGGCCAGCACCAGCAGGGGCCCGTCGCCGTGCTCCACGGCGGCGCGCTGCATCGGGTTGAGCGGAGGCGTCACAGGTCCTTAGGGAACGGGGAAATCGAGCACGAACCGGCTCCCGGGGTTGCCGGGCTGGTAGGTGACCCGCCCCGCGTGCTGCTGCTCCACGATGCGCCGGGCCAGCGCCAGCCCCAACCCCCAGCCGCCCTGCTTGGTGGAGCGCCCCGGCTCGAACATGTTCGAGCGGATGTGCGGGTCCACTCCCGGGCCGTCATCCTCGACCAACACGCGCCCCGTCTTCCCCACCGCCTCCACGCGCACGTCGATCCGGCCGCCGCGCCCCGACAGCGCGTCGACGGCGTTCTTCACGAGCGCCTCGATGGCCCATTCCACGAGCACCGGGTCTCCCTCGATCACCGGGCCGGGGCCGATGGCGTGCAGCACCAGCTGCACCGGACTCGCGAGCGTCGGCAGCCGCACCCGGAAATACCCCGCCACCCGCTCCGCCGCCGCGCCCAGACCTACCGATTCGCGCCGCGCCGGCCGGCCGATCCGTTCGAAGCGTTTCGCGACGCGCTGCAGCCGCTCCGTGTCCGCGGCGAGGTGCTCCACCAGCTCGCCGCCCGCGGTGCCCGGATTCTCCCGGAGGTAGTCGATCCATCCGGTCAGGCTCATCAACGGCGTGCCCAGCTGATGGGCAGACTCGCGCGCCATGGCCACCCACAGGCGATCGCGCGCCGCGGACACCCGCGTCGCGTTCGTGACCCAGATCAGTCCGATCAGGCAGACCAGCACGCCCGCCTGCAGGAGCGCCAGCACTCCCAGCCGCCGCGCCACGGGGACCGCACCGTAGTGCACGGTGCCGATGCCGGGCTGCACGATGGGCGAGTTGACCAGATCGAGTCCGCGGACCCACGCGGCGAGCGCCGCCGAGTCCCCCGTGACGCCGGCGGGAGCGTTGGCGACCTGGGTGACGCGCCCGTTCGGGTCGGTGACCGCGATCGGCAGGTTCATGGCCCGCACCTCCGTGGCCAGGTCCAGCAGCGCGCCCGTAGCCGCGTCGGGGTGCGGGTCCGACAACCCCGCGAACACGCGGCCGAAGAGCCGCGACGTGCTGTGCGCGTCGTCCTGAAAGTGGCTCGCCACCACCCACGCGTCCGCCACCGAGAGCGCACCGAAAAGCAGAGCGGCCCCGATGAGGGCCGCGGGTCCCGCCCGGTGCCACCGCTCCTGCTTATCCACCGGCGGGCCCGATCCGATCGACGCCCAGATAGGGCGCCAGGGCCTTCGGAATCCGAATGCTGCCGTCCGCCTCCTGCCCGTGCTCCAGGAGCGCCGCGATGGTGCGCGGCAGAGCGACCCCGGACGCGTTGAGCGTGTGCACGAAATCGGGCTTCTCACCGGCGCGCGGGCGGAACCGGATGTTCGCCCGGCGGGCCTGGAAGTCCGTGAACACGCTGGCGCTCGAGACTTCGAGCCACGCGCCCACGCCGGGAGCCCACACCTCGAGATCGTAGGTCATGGCGCTGTGGAAACCCGTGTCTCCCGCGGCGAGCAGCACCACGCGGTAGGGGAGCTCCAGACGCTCGAGGACGGTGGCCGCCTGCCGGGTGATGACCTCCAGCTCGGCGGTGGACGTCTCGGGGGCCACGAGACGCACCAGCTCGACCTTGTCGAACTGATGCACGCGCAGAAGCCCGCGCGTGTCCTTCCCCGCCGCGCCGGCTTCCCGGCGGAAGCAGGGCGTGTACGCGGTGTACGCGAGCGGGAGCAGCGCGCCGTCCAGAATCTCGTCGCGGTGAAGGTTGGTCACCGGAACTTCGGCGGTGGGTATCAAAAACAGGTCATCGGGGGCGGTCTTGTACGCCTCGTCCTCGAACTTCGGCAGCTGCCCGGTCCCCTGCATGGTTTCCCGCTTCACCAGAAACGGCGGCGCGACTTCCCGGTACCCGTGCTCCCGGGTGTGCAGGTCCAGCATGAAGGCGATCAGCGCCCGCGAGAGCCGCGCCCCCATCCCCATCAGCACCGGGAACCCCGACCCCGACACCTTGGCGCCGCGTGGCAGGTCGAGCAGACCGAGCCGCTCACCCAGGACCCAATGCGGCGCGAGGGCGCCCCCGGGCCCTGCGGCCCGGGGCGTGCCCCAGGTGCGGACGATCTTATTGGCGGACGCGTCGCCGTCGGGCACCGCGGCCAGCGGGAGGTTGGGGACGAAGAGCGCTTTGGCGGAGAGGACCGTCTCGATGCTGCGGAGCTCGTGCTCGAGCCCCGTGATCTTGAGACCCAGCTCCTTGCGCTGCTCGATGACCTCGCGGCTCAGCGCACCCTGTTGCTTGACGGCCGCGGCGTCTTCGAGAGCGAACCGGTTCCGGTCGCTCTTCAGGGCATCGAGCTGGCCGGCGAGGGTGCGGCGCCGTTCATCCAGGCCCCGGAGCTCGTCGAGCAGGGCCATGACCGACGCATCCCCGCGCCGCGCGAGAGCAGCGCGCACCTCGTCCGGCGAGGACCGCAGCCGCTTCAGGTCGATCACGGCTCAGTGCTGAGGGATGCCGGTATTGAGATCCCGATACCCGCAATTGGTGTTGGTCAGGATCTGAAACTGGATGGTCCGAGCCAGCGTGTCGATGTCCAGCAGCTGCAGCTTGGCGTACTCGAAGACCGTCGCGCCGTAACTGCACAGGATCGCGCGCGAACGCACCAGCACCACGGTACCGTTCGAGATGGTGAGCGCGGTGCTGTCGTTCCACCCGCTGGTCGGCGCCGTCGTGGTGCCGGCGAACGAGGCGGCGTACTGCAGCGCCGCCGACCGGGACAGCCCCGGCAGCGCCCCGGGGGGATACAGCAGGGCCGTCGATCCGGTCATGTCGAACAGAAAATCGAAGAGCGGAGTGGTATCGGTTCGCACCCGCTGGTTCAACTGAATGTCGTACGCCGAGGGCGTCCCGACCGGAGTGCCCGACGCGGCATAGAGGGTCACCGTGTCGATGATGTTGGCATCCGACGCGATGGGCGGACCCAAGGTGTTGCCACAGGCCCCGGACAGGACCCCGGCAGCCAGGGCGGCACCGATGCTGAGGGAGGTGAGGGCGCGCATTGGTGGGTGAAGATACCCGAGCGCGTCCAAATGGGTCAACCCACGGTGGCTGCTTGACTTCGCCTCTGCCCAGTCCTACGTTGGCGCTCCCATGGCAACCATCCGTGAAGTCGTAGAGGCGCTGGGAAAACGCCCCGGCGTGGACGCCGTCCTGGTGGTCGGACGCGACGGGTTGGCCATCGACACCCACATCGGCAACGGCGTCGACCCGGAGAGCGTCTCCGCCCTGCTCCCGGGAGTGGTGGGGGCCATCACCGAGCTCGGTGCGGCGGGTGGCCGGGGGGACTTCGGCACCGGCGTGCTGGAGTTCGGGGGCGGCTTGGCGGTGGTCTCGATCCTCACGAATGACGCCCTGCTGGCCGTACTGGTCCGCCCGGCGACCAACGTAGGCCCCCTGCTGGTGGATCTCCGGCGTCACCGCTCGGCAATCGCCGGCCTCTTCTAGGACGCCGGGCCGTGAGCCAGGCGACGCAGCCCCCCTCCCCCTCCCCCGCTCCGCGCCACCTGCTCGTCGTGGACGATGAGCCGCACATCGGCCTGTTGCTGCGGCCGGAATTCGAAGCCCGGGGATTCCGCGTGAGCGTCGCCCGCTCCCTCGCCGATGCGCGCGCCGCGGTCGATACCGCGGACGTGATGCTGCTCGACCTGCACCTCCCCGACGGATCGGGCATCGACCTCCTCCGCGAGCTGCGCGGGCGCCCCCGCACGCGGCACCTCCCGATTCTGGTCCTCACCGGGGAGTCCGGCGACGGCATGCTCGAGGACGTCCGGGCCCTGGGCGCCAGCCTGTTGACCAAGCCCTTCAGTCCCACCAAGCTCGCCAGCCGGCTCACGGCGCTGATGAGTGGAGGCGCCCCGGTGGTGGAGGACGCCCCGTGAGCACGTGGGCCGCGATCCTCGCGGGCGGGTCCGGGACCCGCTTCTGGCCGCTCTCCACCACGGAACGGCCCAAGCAGCTGCTGCCCCTGGCCGGGGACCGGCCGCTCCTCGCGCAGGCGGTGCGGCGACTGACCGGGCTGGTCCCTCCCGAACGGGTCCTGATCCTCACCGGCCCCTACCTGGTCGAGCAGGTCGCGGCGGCGGTGCCTGAGGTTCCGCGGGCCCAGATCCTGGCGGAGCCGCGCGCGGCGTCCACGGCCCCGGCGCTCGTGTGGGCGGCGCACGAGATCGCCCGCCGCGACCCCGGTGCCGACATGCTCTCGCTGCACGCCGATTGGGCCGTGGGAGACGACGCCCAGTTCCGGGCGTCCGCCAAACGCGCCGTCGAGGTGGCGCGGGCCCACGACCTGCTGGTGACGGTGGGCGTGAAGCCGACGCGCGATGAAACCGGTTACGGGTACATCGTTCCGGGCACACGTCTCGGGAAGACGCCCGCGAAAAAGGTCCGCCGCTTCGTGGAGAAACCCAGCCCCGCGCGCGCCCGCATTCTGCGCCGGAGCGGCGCGCTGTGGAACACGGGGCTCTTCGCGTGGAGCACCGGGCGGTTCCTGGCCGAGGCGCGCACGCACGCGGATGAGCTGCGCGGCGGCTGGACGGCGCTCGCCGACGGCGACGTGGGCAAGTTCTTCGCGGGCGTGATGCCGGTGGCCGTGGACGTAGCGGTGCTGGAACGGACCGCCCGGCTGGCCGTGCTCGCCGGCGCGTTCCGGTGGGACGACATCGGCTCGTGGGACGCCCTGCTCCGCATCCGGAAGCCCGACGCCCGCGGCAACATCGTGGTGGGCAACGTCACCCTGGGCGACGATGTGCGGCGCTCGGTGATCTGGACCGACGACGAGCACCTGGCCGTCACGGGCGTGACGGATCTGGTAGTGGTGCGCGCCAACGGTCACACCCTCGTGATTCCCACCGGCCGCGCCGAGCGGCTCAGGGCGCTGGTACAGCGACTGTGAGCACGCCGCCGGCGCTGTACCTCCTGGACCCCGACCCGGGGCCCCCGTGGGCGCCCTTCGCAGGGATCCGTCCCATCGCCGAGCTCCGCGCCGGCGCGCATCTGATTCGCGAGCGCTGGGAGGCGTTCGTCGGGACGGAAACCACCGCCGTCTTCGCGCTCCCGCACCTCGCCGGATTCGCCGAGCCAGGGTCCGCACCGGTCCGCGCGCGGGGCGCAGTCAACGGTCCGGCGGTGATCGGGTCCTCCACCTTCGCCCCGCGCGGGCTGGCGCCGGCCCTCCCCGACGAGCCGGTCCGCCTGATGTGCGGCGGCGTGACGGTCGGCTGGGGCATTCCGGCCGGAGCGAAATGGGACGGGCCCGCTCCGGTGGCCCGCTCGGTGGCAGTCCCGGGAGTGGTCCTGCACGGGATACACAGCCTGCTGCCGGTGCTCGAGCCGCTCCTGCGCGAAGATCTGGGTGCCATGCTGCCGGGATCGGACGGCATTCCCGCCGGCGCCGTGGTGCTCGGGGATCCGAACCTCGTGGCCGTCACCGAAGGGTTGATCGAGCCGGGCGTGGTGTTCGACACGCGGACCGGTCCTGTGGTGCTCGAAAGCGGCGTGGAGGTGCGGTCCGGCAGCCGGCTCGAAGGACCGCTCTGGGCGGGGGCCAACACGCGCATCCTGGGCGGCTCCATCCGCGCGTCCGCCCTCGGTCCGCGGTGCACCGTCCGGGGAGAAATCTCGTCGTGCGTCTTCCTCGGCTACGCGAACAAGGCGCACGACGGGTTCCTCGGGTCCTCGGTCGTGGGCCGCTGGGCCAATCTCGGCGCGGGCACGATCACGTCGAACCTCAAGAACACCTACGGCCCGGTGCGTCTCGAGGTCGCGGGGCACACCATCGAAACCGGGCAGATGAATGTCGGATCGCTCATCGGTGATCACGCGAAGACGGCGATCGGAACGCTCCTGTCCACCGGGACGGTGATTGGCGCGGGTGCGAACGTCTTCGACGGCGTCCGGCCCCCCAAGTACGTCCCGCCCTTTGCCTGGGGCGGCGACGGCGACGCCCGGACCACGCGGGAAGGCTTTCTGCGCGTCGCCGAGCGCGTCCTCCCCCGCCGGGACGTCGCGCTGGATGCAGCCACGCGGGCCTTCCTCGCTGGCGTGTACGACTGGGCCACCCGCCCGTGACCGAACCCGGAACGGGCTCCGGCCAGGGCGCGTTCCGGCGCCTGCACAAGTTCGAGCTCCACGAGCGCATCGGTGAAGGCGCGATGGGCGTGGTGTGGAAAGCCTACGACTCCGTGCTCCGGCGGTTCGTGGCGCTCAAACTCCTGAATCCCTCCTTCGGCCGCACCCAGGAACTCCGGGAGCGGTTTCATCGGGAAGCCCGGGCCGCGGCCGCGCTCCAGCACCCGAACATCGTCACCGTCTACGACCTCGGCGAATCCGACGGGCAGCTCTTCATCGCGATGGAGCTGGTCGAGGGCCGCGACCTGAGCGACCTGATTTCGGTCCGGGCGCCCCTGCCGCTCGAGCACAAGCTGGACGTGGTGATCGAGCTGCTCCAGGGGCTGGGCTATGCGCACGCGCGCGGCGTGATTCACCGCGACGTCAAGCCGTCGAACGTCCGCATGGCGAGCGACGGCCGCGTGAAGATCATGGACTTCGGGATCGCGCGCCTGCAGAACGCCGATCACACCGGCTCGGGGGCCGTGATCGTCGGCACGCCGTCCTACATGGCGCCGGAGCAGATCACCAACGGCGCAATCACCCCCGCCACCGACGTGTTCGCCGTGGGCTGTCTCCTCTACGAGCTCCTGACCTATGAACGGCCGTTCGAGGCGGAGACGGTGCACGGCGTGTTCTATCAGGTGCTGTCGACCACGCCCAAGCCGCTGCGCACGGTGGCGCCATCCATCCCCGCCTCCCTCGAGCGCGTGACGCTCAAGGCGATGGCGAAAACGCCCGAGGAGCGCTACGCCAGCGCCGACGAGTTCCGCAGCAGCCTGCTCGGCCTGCGGCACGCGCTCTCCGATCCGGCCACCACCACCACCGAGCGGATCGACCTGTTCCGGTCGCCGCTGACCCGGATCTCTCTCCGGCTCTTCGCCCCGACCTCGCTGCGGTCGCGGGTGACGGCTCTGGTGCTCCTGCTCGGGGCCGCGGTGGTGATCATGTACCTCTCGCTCTCGACCCCCACGCCGCCCCCGGCGCCGCCGGCCTCCGTGGCCGGTGCGCCCTCCCGGCCCCTGCTTTCGGCGCGTCCCATCCCCGGCCTCGCGCCGCGCGTGGCGACGCTGCGCGACACGGCCTACGCCCAGCGGGGGCGCGCCATGGCCGCGGGCGCCCTCATCAACAATGTGCAGTCGATGATCAACGCCGACGGAATCCTGCTGGCCGCGGATCAGTCGGCCCGGAGCAACGACCTGGTGCGGGCCAGCACGGGCTACGGCGGCGTCGGCGCGCTGTACCGCAAGGCACTCGCGGAGACCGACAGCATCCGCCTCGACGCCCGTAAGCGGCTCGACCACGCCACCACGCTCACGCACTCCCTGAGGCCGAGCGCGCAGGGCCGCGCCGTGGCCGCGCTGGCCCGGGCCGATTCGCTCTTCACCGGCCGCGACTACGTGATGTCGGGCATCGCGTCGGGCGCGGCGGAACAGGCGGCCATCGCCGCCGGCGCGCGGGTGCGCACCGTCACCCCCCAGCCCAAAGAGCCGCGGGCCGCCATCGCACAGCTGCTGGACGATTTTTCGAGGGCCATTCAGAGCCGGAAGGTCTCGAACATGCGGGTGCTCTACCCGTCGATCACCGCCAAGGAAGTGAAAAGCTGGGAGCAATTCTTCGACGGCGTGACCGGCGTCGACGTGACCTTCATGACGGACTCATTGGTCATCAAAGATCCCACGGCCCGCGGCGTGCTCCATGCGCATTTTCTGTCGATCCACGCGGGATCACCCACGCCGCAGGAATCGCAGCAGACGCTGGTGACGTCGTTCCGGCACAACCCCGGCGGCTGGCGGATCTCGGGAATCCTGAGCCGCTAGTCCCAGGCGCGCGCCGTATCCGGAGGAGCGGCGGGCACGACCAGCCCGGCCGGACGGGGAGTCGGAGGACCCACCCGACGCAAGGTCACCGGTTTGTCGAGGTCGCCGCCCGACAGCGTCAGCTTCTCTCCCGCCACTTTCATCCCGTAGACCTGCCAGGCGCCGTCCCCGAGCGTGAACCAGAGACTGTCCCCGACCATCCGCCAGCGCGCCACCTGTTCGCCGAATTGCGCGGACGAGTCCCCCCGCACCATGACATAGTGGAGGCCGTCGGACACCTTGGCCTCCCACTGGCCTTCGAGATGGGGACGGTGGACCGTCTGACCGGACGCGCCGGTCGTCACTCCGACCCCGCCGAGGAGCGCGAGGCCGACCCGCAATGCTGTGTTCACGACGCCGCCGCTGGTGGAGGTGATGGGCTTGCCCCGTCGTTCGATACCCCGACGGCCACGACCGGTGCCTGCTCGCTCTCCACCACGGCCACCCGCGGCTCCCACTTCCGCATCATGGCGATGAAGGCGCGGACCACGTCGGGATCGAACTCCATGCCCCCGCGGCCCTCGAGGTACGGCAGGATCTTCTCCGCCTCCCAGGCGTCGCGATAGGGACGCTTGGTCCGCAGCGCGTCGTAGACATCGCATACGTGGACCAGATTGCTGGCGCGGTGGCAGGGGCGCCCGAAGTGCAGCCGGGGGTAGCCTCCGCCGTTCAGCATGATGTGGTGCTCGTACGCCACCACCGCCGCCAGGTCGAGGTTCTCTTCGGCCGACAGGATGATCCGGGCCCCCTCCTCCGGGTGCGCGTTCATGATCACCCGCTCGTCGGGCGTGAGTTTGCCCGGCTTGGTGAGGATGTCGAGTGGAATCTTCGTCTTCCCCAGATCGTGGAGGAGCCCCGCCACCCCGAATCCCCGGACGTCCGTCGCCCCCAGGCCCATGAACTCGGCCAGGGCCATCGCGAGCACGGAGACGTTCATCGAATGGGTGGTCGTGTACTGATCGAACTCCTTCAGCTGCAGGAGCGGAAGCACGATCTGCCGGTCCCCGTGCATCGCCACGGACAGTGACCGCACCACGGCCTCCGCCTCGGCCAGCGGCAGGCCGCGATGGTCCTTCACCTCGTCGTGCATCCACCGGATGGTCTCGGCCTCTTCACCCAGCGAGAAGCGGATGGTGGCGGTGGTCAACGGGACCCCGGACGGCTCCGCGTGCTCGCCCCGGATACCCACGCTGCCGAACTTGATGCTGGTGCGCTTTCCCTGGCGGGCTTCGGACGTGTCGATGGTGGCCAGCGTGAGGCGCGCCAGCACGTCGTCCAGGAAGTCCTCGAACTCCTCCCGGGTGACCCCGGGCTGGAACTCGAGCCGCTGGATTCCCGCCTGGGCCAGCCGCATGGACCAGTCCCAGGCCTTCAGCTCCCGGAGCGGCGTCTTGCCGTACACCACTTCGTCGCCGAGAAAGGTGAACAGGGGCGTCGCGGTCTCCTGCTGCAGCCCGCCCAGATGCTCGAACGCGGCGTCGATGCCCCGGATGCGGGCCGGATGCCCGTCTCCGTACAGCGACATCCCCGCCAGCGCCTGGGCCAGGGACCCGAGGAACTTGATCGGATCGCCGCTCACGCGGTCCCGAGCCCCGGGTCGGTCGCCGCGCGCACGTCCGCGTCCGCGGATTGCGCCGCGCGCGCCAGGACCGACGTCGCGCGATCGTCCGTGCCCCACCCCGCCGCCAGCGCGGCCAGCGCGGCCAGAAACTCCGGCGACTTGGGCCGGAGCTTGGCCCGGCCGAGCAGCGTCCGGCCGCCGTCGGTGAGATCGACCAGCACCAGCAGCGCCTCCGGCGCGCGCGAGCGTCCCAGCGCTTTGATGGCGAGCACCCGGTACTCCCCCGGGAGCGCCTCGTCCCGCGCCCGGGCCAGGAGGAGCGGAACGGCCGAGGGCGGACAGGCCGTCTGCGCGGCCATCAGCGCCAGGTTCAGGGTCTGCTGATCCCGGTCCGACAGCGCCACCAGGAGCGCCTGCTCCCGCTCGGCCGGATGCCGGAGCTCGAGCTTCAGCGCCTGGCGGCGGACTCTGGGGTCCGCGTGCCCGCGGAAGGTGGCCGGGGAGAACCCCGCAGGCAGCTCGGGCAGATCGTCGAGCAGCGCGAGCAGGTTGCGGACGACGTACCACCGCGAGTCCGACAGCCGCGGCAGGAGCGCCGGCACGATGGCCGCGCCCAGCTTGCCGAGGCGGTCGAGCAGCGCGCGCCGCACGGCCCGCACATCCGCGGTCGCGAGCGCGTCGAGGAGCGGCCCGGCCGCCGCGACGCCCACCACCGGCAGCAGCCGGTCGAGCAGGGCGAAGTCCGGCTGCGGCTCGGCAAGGAGCCGGGTCACCGCTTCGGCAGTGAAGGTCTGGTCCCGGATCTCCGTCGCCGCCCGCGCGCCGTCCGGCGCGCCCGCGAGCAGCTCGAGGAGACGCGACAGCCCGTCGCCGGACACCATCCGGTGCACGGCGCGCCAGACCGTGGGACCGACGATGTCCAGCTCCAGAGCCATCTCCACCATCCGCTCGTCCTCGGCGCCGAACATCGACTCGGCGGCCGTGGCAAAGACGGGCGCCGCCCGCGACATCTGCTGTAGAGCGGTCCCGTACGCGCCGGGGTTGGGGTCCTCGAGCTCCCAGCCCTCGAGCAGATGCTCGACCTGTTCCCTCAGAGCGGCGTCCGCCAGCGGCCGCGCCTCAGTGCTCCCCTGGTCCGCGTGCGCCGCCATCTTGGACAGCATCCGAATCAGCGAGTGGGACATCGTCTTGTTGGAGGCCGATCCGGCCGCGCGCACGATCTCGAGCACGGCATCCACCGCCATGCCGTGGTTGGCGTCGCGCACGAACTTGTGCCGCTGCCCCAGATCGCCCCCCATCTCGACCAGCCGCTGCAGCGTCTCGGGGCGCAGCTCGGCGATGAGGCGGGAGGTCCGGCGCCGGAGCTCCACCGCCTCCCGCCCCCCGGCCGACTTCAGCTCCTCGGCGATCTGCAGCATGTAGCCGACGATCACCTGGTCGTAGGCTTCGCCGCGGCCATGCTGGTCGATGGCCTGCGCCACCACCGTGGGCTTCAGGTCGGACGCCGTGTCGTCCGCGAGGTCGCCCGCCAGGGCGGCGCGCGCCAGCCCGATCCACAGCTGCGCGCTCTTCGCCCGTTCGGCTTTGGAGGCCACCGGCTGGCCATCTTCGTCCATAAGCTCCAGCCGGTCGTAGCTCATGGCGTGGAGCTTGACGTGATCCCAGCGCGGCATGAGGTCGCGGGGTCCCAGGCCGATGGGCTCCGTCCCTCTCCCGGGCTCGACGGCCAGGCGCCGAAGGGCCTCCTCCAGCTCCCCACCCTGGATTCCGCGGGAGAAGCTCACCGCTCCCAGATGATGCCGGTGCAGCCGGCCGGCCAGTTCGGAGAGGACCGGGTGCTTGGAGTCCGTGGCGACACCCTCGATGATGAGCTGGTGCCGGGCCACCCCCAGGGAGAGGGTCGGCCGCTCCCGGAGGAGCTGCACCAGACGCCGCAGCACCCCGGCGGCGGCGGGCTGCAGGGACGGGTGGCCCTGGGGGTACATCGAGTGTTTGTGGAGCGCGATCGAGAACTCTATGAGGAATTCCCCGAGCTCCCGGGAGAGCGCGGCCCGCTCGGGAGAGGAGGAGGGTGTGGGGGCCTGGGGGCCGGTCACGCTACAAGATGGGTAAAGCGCGGCAATGCAACAACTAGACGCACAGACGCTACCTACTAGACGCACAGACGCACAGATGGGTGACAGGGGCTGGGACGACAGAATGTCCCGTTTCCCGTCACCCATCTCACCATCTGTGCGTCTGTGCGTCTAGCTGTTAGTACATCCCGCCCATACCGCCGCCGCCGGGCATCGACGGAGCCTTGTCCTTCTCCTTCTTCTCCGCCACGACGCACTCCGTCGTGAGGAGCAGGCCCGCGATGGACGCGGCGTTCTGCAACGCGGTGCGGGTGACCTTGGTCGGGTCGATGACGCCGGCCGCGACCAGGTCTTCGTACTCATCCGTCGAGGCGTTGTAGCCGAAGTTCTTGTCCTTCGACTCCTTCACCTTGCCCACCACGATCGACGCTTCCGCGCCGGCGTTCTGGGCGATCATGCGGATGGGTTCCTCGATGGCGCGCCGGACGATGTCGACGCCGATCCGCTCGTCGTCGTCCGTGCCCTTCAGCTTCTCGAGGCTCTTCTGGCAGAACAGGAGCGCCGAACCGCCGCCGGGGACGATGCCTTCCTCGACCGCGGCGCGGGTGGCGTGCAGCGCGTCCTCCACCCGGGCCTTCTTCTCCTTCATTTCGGTCTCAGTGGCCGCGCCCACGTTGATCACGGCGACGCCGCCGGCGAGCTTCGCCAGCCGCTCCTGGAGCTTTTCCTTGTCGTAGTCGGACGTCGACTTGTCGATGGCGGCGCGGATCTCGCCGATGCGGCCCTGAATGTCGGCCGTCTTGCCCTTGCCGCCCACGATGGTCGTGTTGTCCTTGTCCACCACGATCCGCTTGGCCTGCCCGAGGTCACCCAGGACGGTGTTCTCGAGCTTCATCCCCTTCTCTTCCGCCACGACCTTGCCGCCGGTGACCTTCTCGATGTCGATCAGCATTTCCTTCCGGCGGTCGCCGAAGCCGGGGGCCTTCACGGCGACGACCTTGAGGGTGCCGCGCAGCTTGTTGACCACCAGCGTGGCCAGCGCCTCGCCCTCGACGTCCTCGGCGACGATCAGCAGGGGCTTGCCCGACTGCGCGATCTTCTCGAGCGCCGGGAGCAAGTCCTTCATCGACGAGATCTTCTTGTCGTGGATCAGCACGTACGCGTCTTCGAGCACCGCTTCCATCTTTTCGGGATCGGTGACGAAGTAGGGCGAGAGGTAGCCGCGATCGAACTGCATCCCGTCCACCGTCTCCAGGGTGGTCTCGAGGCCCTTCGCCTCCTCGACCGTGATGACCCCGTCCTTGCCCACCTTCTCCATGGCGTCGGCGATCTTGTCGCCGATTTCCTTGTCCCCGTTGGCCGAAATGGTGCCGACCTGGGAGATCTCTTTCCGGCCCTTGGTGGGCACGGAGATCCGCTTCAGCTCTTCGATGATCGCCTCGACGGCCTTGTCGATGCCGCGCTTCAGCGCCATCGGGTTCACGCCCGCGGTGACCGACTTGAGGCCCTCACGGTAGATCGCCTGAGCCAGGACGGTCGCG
>DATMOQ010000025.1:0-3311 GCA_035568195.1 Gemmatimonadales bacterium | reverse complement strand
GAAGGCATCGACGTCGCCGCCCCGATGGGCGCGGAAATCGAAGCGCCCGCCGCCGGCACGGTGACCGACGTCCGCTGGGAAGACGGCTACGGCAACTTCGTCACCATCGACCATGGCTACGGCCTGGTGACCCGGTACGCCCACTGCTCCAAGATCCTGGTGGTCCGGGGGCAGCGCGTGAAGCGGGGCCAGAAGATCGCCCTCGTGGGCGCCACGGGACTCGCCACCGGCCCGCACCTCCACTACGAAGTGTGGGTGGGCGGCAAAGCGGTCGATCCCCTGCACTACGTGATGCCGGATGCGATTGTAGACTGACGACTAGACGGCTAGACGGTTAGACGGCTAGACAAAGACCCCATGGGACATCGCCATGGGGTCTTTGTCTATCTAGCCGTCTAGCCGTCTAACCGTCTAGTTCTTAAAGTCCACCTTCGGCGCGTTCGCGGCATCTGCGGTCTGCACGTCGAAGTACACGCGCGGCCCCTTCCCGATGATCTTGGCCGTCATCACCGCCGGGAAGCGACGGATGTAGGCGTTGTACTGGTTCACGGCCTGATTGTAGTCCGTCCGGGCCACCGCGATGCGGTTCTCCGTTCCCTCGAGCTCGTCCTGCAGGGAGCGGAAGTTTTCATTCGACTTGAGCTGCGGGTAGTTCTCGGCGATCGCCAGGAGCCGGCCCAACGGGGCGGTCAGCCCGGCGTTGGCCTGCGCCATCTGCGTGAGGTCGCCGCTCTGCACCGCTCCGGCGAGCTTGGCCCGGGCATTCGCGACGGAGATGAAGATCGTGTCCTCCTGCTTGGCGTACCCCTTCACCGTGGCGACCAGGTTGGGAATGAGGTCGGACCGGCGCTGCAGCTGCACCTTGATCTGGGCGCCGGCCTGATTCACCTGCTCGTCGTAGGTCTGGATCGTGTTGTACCCGCACCCGGCCAGCAGCGTGAGGCCGAGCATCGGCAACCATCGGCGTGCGTTCACCGTCCACCGCTCCTTGTGGGTAGTCCGTTCACGTATTCCGCGGTACGCGTCACCGCGGCGAGATAGGCCACAACTTGTGCATCGTCATCCGCCGCCTTGAAGGTCCGGCGCTCGCGCGCGGCCAGGGCCAGGGTGGTGACCGGTCCGGGGTCGAAGCCCACGCGCGCCGCAGCCGCGGCGATGAGGGCGGCGCGATCCGCCGGCGCCTCGCCCCCGGAGAGGCGCAGCAGGGCCCGCAGCATGGTCAGGAATCCCGACACGCTGCTCAGCACCGCGGCCCCGCGGGCGGCAGGATGGCCGGACGTCGCAACAAAGGCCTGCCGGAGGCGCACCACCTTGCCGCGCAGCTCGTGTTCCAGCTGGCGCCGCACGTCCTCGTCGGAAATGGTCACGCCGGCCCAGGGATCGCGGCCCGCCAGCACCCGATGATGGGCCTTCAGGTCCGAGAACTCGATCGCAAAGGCGTCGGCCGAGTCCGTCCATTCGGATTGGCTGAACACCAGGGGCGCGGGATGGCCGTCTTTCAGCCAGGGACGCACCGCGGCGGCGAGCGTGGTCAGGACCCCCGAGTCCACGCGGTCGCAGATGACGAGCGTGTCGACGGCGTCGGCGGACCCCCTCCGGGCCGCGGCGCCGAATACCACAAGGCTCACCAGGCGGCCCGCCAGCGCCCCCCGCACGCTCTCTCCGAATTGCTCCAGCGTCATCTTGGCCACTAGAAGCTCCCTCCCCCGCCGCCGCCCGAGAACCCACCGCCGCCACCGAACCCCCCGAACCCTCCACCGCCCCCGCCACCGAATCCTCCGCCGCCCCACCCGCCCCATCCGCTCCCACCGCCTCGCCGTCCGGACATGCTGGAGAGGAGGAGCCAGGGCAGCACGCCGCCGCCGCGGCGCCCCCGGAGCGCCAGCGACAGGACGAGGAATGCGATGAACAGGAACGGGACGATCGATGGAATCCGGCTGGTGCCGGAGTCCGACCCCGTGCCGACCGGGGGCCGGCTGGCGGAGTCGAGCGCGACGTGGAACTCGTCGGCAAAGCGCTGGGCGACGAGCTGGGTGGCCTCCACCAGCGCGGAGCCGTAGTCCTCCTGCGCGAGCTGCGGCAGTACGGCGTCGCGGACGCGGCCCGCGGCCGCGTCGGTGACGAACCCCTCCGTGCCGTTGCCGGTCGCGATCCAGAAGGCGCCGGAGCCCGAGCGGTGGTTCTTGCGGGGCACGAGGAGAATGACGATGCCGCGGTTGCGGGCCGGATCACCCGGATTGCCCTTGCTCCCTACCCCCCAGGTCCGCCCGATCTGGAGCGCGACGTCGCTGGCCGCGCGGCCCTGCAGATCGGCCAGCGTGACGACGGCGATCTCCCCGCCCGTCTTCGCCTTGAGGTCTTCGATGACGGCGGTCATGCGCGTGATCGATGCCGGGTCGAGCACGCCCGCGAAATCCGAGACGTAGCCCCGGGGCGCAGGGATGACGAATTGCTGCAGGAGGAGTCCGAAGACGGCGAGGTTCATCGGCGCCGTACCCTACGACGGGGGGTTCTGGGGGTTTCGGTCATGAATGACAGGAGCTTAACACACCCCCCGGCGCGCCGCCTACACCGTCCGGCGTCCCGGCCTTGACCCCCACGGTACGGGCCCTGAGTATTGGACAGGAAGCGCTCGCCGACCACGGAGGTTACCATGCGGCCGCGTATCGGCTTTACCCTCGCTGCCGTCATGTCTCTGGCGGGAGTCGGAGGATGCGCCCACGCCCTGAAGAGCGCCGACGCCGCCTTCGAAGGGGACCACAGCACCCGCGTCGTCACCGCCGTGACTATCGAGAAGTCCGGCGCCCAGACGGTGTGGGACGCGCTGCAACGCACCATCCCCTTCTACGTCTTCCACAGCAACGGATGGGTGGAGCACCGGGGACGGACCAGCATGTGGCTCCCGGACCAGCCGGTCATCGTGCTCGACGGCACCACCCTGACCGACTTCACGGTGCTCAACAACATGCCCGCCGCCGACATCTGGCTGATCGAAGTGCTCGACGGCCCGGACGCCACCACCTACTACGGGACCAACGCCGGGCAGGGCGCCATCCGGATCTTCACCAAGACCAGCGAGTCGTAGACTTCCGGCAGGAAGAACAAGAGGCGGGGGCCCACCGGCGCCCCCGCCTCTTGTTCATGTGGTCCCCTCAGCTCACGGGGTGTTGTCGTCGCACCCGGTGTAGTTGGGGTTGTTCCGCTCCTGGAACGGCACCGGCAGCTGGGTGTTGGTCCCGAAAGTAGCGGGGGCGCCCTTGAAGTACGCGCCGCCCGGGTACACGCTGGCTACCGAGCGGCCGTACTGACGG
>DATMOQ010000024.1:0-2668 GCA_035568195.1 Gemmatimonadales bacterium | reverse complement strand
CCGGCTCCACTCCGGTTTGAAACCACGCGCTCGACGCGCGCGGCGTCGCCGGGCGTTCCATTCAGCGCATCGAGCAGCGATTGCAAATTCGTCCCGCCGCCCGATGCCAGCACCGCCACGCGAACGGGGGCAATCATCCGTGACAGGGAGCGAGCGACGCGGGGATGGCGCCGTACCGCACGGCGAGCGTGAACGCTCCCACGGTGTTACGGCTCGACGTGGTCACCACGATGGTGCACTCGCCGCTGGGCGGAAGCCGGAGCGTCAGCCGGGCGTTGCAGTGACCTCCGGAGTCGTCATCCTGCAGCCCGGTGGAATCGAGGCCGGGGCCCCGCGCCATCACGAAGGCGTCAAAGTCCTTCGACGCGAGATCGACGGTGATGGTCCGTCCCGGCGGCCCCGACAGGCGCCAGGCCTGCGCGTAGGTGCCGTCCGCCGTGCGTCGATCCTTGCGCGTGAGTGTGCCCGCGATGGTCGAGCCGACGGTGAGGACGTGCGCGGCGGAATCCGCCTGGGCGGCGCAGAGGCGTCCGGCCAGTGTGAGGACCGCCACCAGCGGCAGGGAACGGCGCATCACGGATGCTCGAGGATAAGGTCCACGGCGGTCTGGAGATCGCCGGCCACCGTGAAACCGGCGTCGATGGCGGCCTGGGCATTCTCGGCGCCATGCCCCGTCCGGACCAGGATGCCGCGGCCCGCCAGGGTGCGGGCGGGTTCGATGTCGGACATCCGGTCTCCCACATAGAATGATCGGCTCAGGTCGAGGTTCTGCGCGGCCGCCGCATCCCGGAAGAGCTTGGTGCCCGGTTTCCGGCATTCGCAGGGCCCGGTGAAATCCGGATGATGCGGGCAGTAGTAGGCACCGTCGAGGCGGGCGCCGCCGCCGGCCAGGAGCTTGATGAGCCGGGCTTCCACCGCTTCGTACTGCGGGATGGTGATCAAGCCGCGCGCGATCCCGGATTGATTGGTCACCAGCACCACCGGCAGACCCGCCTGATTCAAGCGCCGAACGGCCGGTGCGGCGCCGGGCAGGAGCTTCACCTGCGCGGGGTCGGACACGAACCCCGGGTCTTCCATCAGCGTGCCGTCGCGATCCACGAAGACGGCGGGCCGCCTGCGGCCCGGCTCAGCCATCGAGGGCCGAGCGAAGGGCGCTGGCGGTGAGGGCGATCTGGTCGGGGAGGATGGTACGCGGATCGAGCACGACATGGCCGTCCGCGATCCGCGCGATCACCGGGGTCGCGCCCGAGCGCAGGCGGGCGGCGAGGTCGTCAGCGGAGTGACGGGACGCGATCCGCACGAGCCAGGTCTTGAGCGTGACTCCGGGGAAGGACCCGCCTCCCACTTCTGATTCCCCGGGAACGAGGGACGCCTCTTTCCCGACGCCGTTCCCCAACGTCTCTCCTGCCCGCCTCACCTCGTCGAGGGACGCCGTGAGCATGCGGAGAACCGGAATCTCCGCCCGCGCCCGCTCCGGCTCCCGATAGAGTCGGAGCGTCGCCTCCAGCGCGGCCAGGGTCAGCTTGTCGGCCCGGACGGCCCGCGCCGTCGGATCCTTGCGGCAGGCGTCGATCACGGCGCGGGTGCCGACGAGGATGCCGGCTTGAGGCCCGCCCAGGAGCTTGTCTCCGCTGAACACCACGAGATCGACGCCGCTCGCCACCGCCTCCTTGACGAGCGGCTCGCCCGCGAGTCCCCACGGCGCGAGGTCCAGGAGGAGACCGCTGCCGAGATCGTAGATGGCGGCCGCGCCGCTGGCATGCGCCAGCTGCCCGACCTCCGCGGCCGGCACGTCGGCGGTGAAGCCGGAGACCTTGAAATTCGAGCGGTGGACTTTGAGGAGCACCCGCGTCTTGTGGCCCACCGCGCGGGCGTAGTCGTCGAGATGGGTCCGGTTGGTGGTGCCGACCTCGACCAGCTGCGCGCCCGATCGCGCCATCACGTCGGGGATCCGGAAAGCGCCGCCGATCTCGACCAGCTCACCGCGGGAGACGATCGCCTCCCCATCCCGGCCCAGGGCCGACAGCGCCAGCAGGAGCGCGCCCGCTGCGTTGTTGACCACGAGCGCATCCTCGGCGCCCGTCAGCTCCACCAGCACGTCGCGGCAGTGCAGGTGCCGCGAGCCGCGGGCGCCCGCGCCCACGTCGTACTCGAGCGTGGAGTAGCGCGCGCCGATCGTCGTCAAGGCCTCGATCGCGGGAGCCGCGAGCGGGGCCCGGCCCAGGTTGGTGTGCAGGACCACGCCGGTCGCGTTGATCACAGGCTGGAACGAGGGTGCCGAAGTCTGACTCAGGCGACGCTCGACGGCGGTACTCCATCCTTCGGTCGGTTCGGCACCCCCGGCCGCCCGCGCTTCCTCCAGTACACTCCGGATCGCGCTCACCACCAATGGCCGGGGATGACCCGGCAGGAGCGCGGCGACGCCGGGATGCGCCAGCACCGTGTCGACGGAGGGGAGCTTGCGGCGAGGGTCGGTCACCGGTGTCGCACCGTGTCCGCGGGCGTCTTGGGCGCCGCCTTCTTGGCGGAACTGTCGGGCGCGACCTTCTTCGGAACCGGGATGGTCAGTACGCCCACCGCGTCGTCGTGGACGCCACTCAAGTTCGTTACGCCCCTCACCCGGATGAAGTACTTCGTCGAAATCTTGAGGGGCGTGGCGGTCCGGACC
>DATMOQ010000023.1:0-2193 GCA_035568195.1 Gemmatimonadales bacterium | reverse complement strand
CGGCGGACCTGTGAGCGCTGGTTCACGCGCGCCCATCTGCCCAGCCCGCGGCACTTCCTCGCGGCGGCCCGCGTGCTCTACGCGCACCGGCTGCTGCGGGACCCGGGCTTTACCATCGAAGACGTCGCCAAACGGCTGGGGTACACGCGCGTGAAGACGCTGCAGCAGCACGCGCGGACCTACCTGGGGCTCACGGCGGGCGAGATGCGCCTCTCCTTGACGACCGACGAGGCGCTGGAAACCGTGGTCCGCCGCTTTCTCGCGAACGGCGGCACCGACGCGTTCTCCGCGGCGGCCGGATGACGGGAACCAACGCCGGTACGCCCAAAGCCACTGTCCTGGTGGTCGACGACGAGGCGCCCCTGCGCCGCGTCCTGGAGCGCGCCCTGACCCGCCTGGGCTACCGCGTGATCGGCGCGGCCTCGGCGGAGAGCGCCCTCGATCTCCTGGTGTCGGAGCGGCCGGAGGCGGTCCTCCTCGACATCCATCTTCCAACGATGTCCGGCCTCGCTTTCTACGTCGCCGCCATCGCGAGCTGGCCCGAGCTGCAGGGCTGCGTCGCGGTGATGACGGGCGACGGGGAAACGCCCGACGTCCTGGAATGGATCGACCGGAACCAGTGCCCGCTCATCTCCAAGCCGTTCAACCTCGCGCAAATCGAGGAATGGCTGATCCACGTCAAAGCCTGGCGCAACCGCCGGGCGGAGCAGGCCTGACGTGACCGGCGCCACGCTCCCCGCCGATCCCCTCCACGTGCTGCGGGAGTACCGCTCGCTGGCCCCGTGGAACTTGCGGGACCTTGCCGTCCTGGTGGGCGCGGTGCTGGACGCGTCCGCCGTGACGCCCATCAACGCGGCCGCGCGCGCGGCGCCGAGTGAGCGGACGGTCCGGTTCTACGTCACGCGCGGCCTCGTCAGCCCTCCCGAAGGCCGGGGCACCGCGGCGACGTATTCCTACCGGCACTTCCTGCAGCTGCTGTGGATCAAGCTGCGCCAGATGGAGGGCGCCACTTTGGCCGCCATCGTGCGCGAGATGCAGGACCAGACCGGCGACGTGCTGGAGCGGCGGGCCGCGCAGACCCTGGGCGCCGCGCTTCCGTTGCCCGACCGGCTCGCCCTTCGCGGGGCCCCGCGAATGCCGCGGGGGCGCTCGGGACGCGCCCTGTCGGCGTGGCTGGCCCGGGATGCCGGCAAGGACCCCGAAGGCGCGAGGACCTGGCGTCGCATCCCGGTCACCCGCGGCATCGAGCTGCATGTGGACGCGGAGCACCCCCTGGCGCGCGTCGGAGCCGACGACGCCGTGCTCGCGGAGGCCATCCGGGCGGCCCTGGCGAAACTCCTGCCGCCCTCGCCGGCGTAGACACACCACGGAAGGCACCCCGCCGCCCGCCGTCTAGGCCAGCCGCTCGACCGATCCCCGCACCAGATCCAGCTGCTCCACCGCCGTTTGCAGAAGCTCGCGGGACAACCGATCATCGGGCCGGCACAAGGTGAGTTTGAGGGCGCAACGCGCCGCGGCGACGGCGTCCAGAATCGCCGCCCGGTGGGCCAGGCGGGGACGAGCGGGCGGAGGAGGGAGACTGCTTACCAGCATTCCGGGAAGGTAGGGTCGGCCCTGAGGCGGGCCGTCATCCCGGTCGTGCGCGACGGTACCGGTAAACCCGCGATCAGACCGGCTGCAGCGCCTCAGTCTCCTCGGCGTCGCGCGCCGTTTCGGTGAGCCGCCAGCCGGTGAGCACGGCGCCGAAGAAAATCACTGGAAGCACCTGCAGCGCCTGAAGGGCCAGACCCGCGGCCACGGAGCGATCCGCGGGCACGCCGAACTGCAGCAACGCCACCACCATGGCGGCCTGCGTCACGCCCAGTCCCGCCGGAGTGATCCGGACCACGCCGCCGAGGTTGGCGGCCACCAGGGCCGTGAACGACGCGGCGGGCGTCACCGGAATGTGGGCCGCGACCAGGACCAGATGATAGGTCGCCCACTGGGAGCCCCAGTTGACCAGGCCCAGCACCGTCGGCCAGAAGAGCCGGCCCCCGGATCCCATCTCGGCCAGCACGGCCGCACGCCGCTGGAGGGACGGAGGGAGCTGATTGAGAATCCAGGACCATCCGCGGTGCCAGGTAATCAGCATCACGATCACGAGACCCAGCCCCGCGCCCACCTGCAGTCCGCGGAGCCAGTGCGGGAGGTGCA
>DATMOQ010000022.1:0-3429 GCA_035568195.1 Gemmatimonadales bacterium | reverse complement strand
AGCGCGAGATTGAATTGCTAGTGGCGGCGGGGTTCACGCCGGTGCAGGCGATCCGCATTGCGACCCTGAACGGCGCGACGTTCCTCGGCCGCCAGGACCACATCGGCTCTATCGCGGTCGGCAAGAACGCTGACCTCGTCGTCGTGAATGGCAACCCAGCTACAAACATCGCTGACATCGAGAACGTAGAGATCGTCTTCAAGGACGGCGTCGGATACGACACCAGGAAGCTGCTGGATTCAGTGAAGGGGCACTATGGAGAGTACTGACCGGCACACGTGGGTGGTGTTGGCGGCGCTCGTTGTCGCCCAAATGTCTACCGGCCAGCTTTTCGCGCAGGTCACGCTCCTGAAGGCCGGACGCCTGCTCGAGCCGAGGAACGGGAACGTATCTTCGCCGGCCGCGGTGCTGATCGAGAACGGAAAGATCAAGGAAGTGGGTTCGCCCGCCCAGATGCAGGCGAAAGCGCCCGCCGACGTCAAGATCATCGACCTGGGAAGCGCCACGCTGCTACCTGGGCTGATCGACAGTCACACGCATCTGCTTCTCGACGTGATTGTGCCGCCAGAAGCCGAGAGCGCGCGCCATGTTAACGGCGACTTTGCTCCGGGGTTATTGCTGGCGATCGTCGAGTCGCCCACAAAACGCGTGTTGCTGGGCGCGAGGCTGGCACGCGAAGCGTTGGAGAGTGGTTTCACAACCGTGCGCAATCTCGGGCACTCCGGCATTGATGGCGACGTTGCCCTCCGGGACGCCATCAATGCAGGCAACGTTCCCGGTCCAAGAATTCTGGCCTCCGGACGCAAGCTTACAGCGCCAGGTGCGTATGTCCAGAATCTCAATCCCGCTCTTGCCCAGGCAATTGTGGAACAGGAGTTTCACCAGATCGCGAACGTCGACCAAGCGCGCCAGGCAGTGCGCGAGAATATCTTCTACAACGTGGACGTCATCAAGGTCTCGATCGACGACAACATTACCCAGGCAGAAATGTCAGCCATTGTCGAGGAGGCACACCGCCAGCACCTGAAAGTTGCCGTCCACGCTTTCCCCCCGACGAGCATTCAGATGGCAATCGATGCCGGCGCGGATTCCATCGAGCATGGCAACGAGGTGACCGATGAGCAATTGAAGGCCATGCGCGACAAGGGGATCTTCCTCGTCATAACGCCAACCTTTTGGGGCGGTTTCTTTGCAAAGATTGCCGAGCCGACCATAGTGATGTCCCCGGCGATGAGATCTGCCCTGGCCGCCTCCGATGACCGCAGACGGCCGAAGGCGGCCACTTTTACACAGCGGATATTGAAGTCGGGAGTGAAGTTTGCCGCCGGGTCAGACATGTGCTGGTTCTATCCCGGAAAGACGCGCGGCCAAGCCAGCGCGATGATGTTCACCGCTTTGCACGATGCGGGCATGCCCTCGCTCGACATCATCCGCGCCGTCACCACCAACGCCGCAGAAATGCTGGGCTGGCAGGACCGGGTCGGCGCTGTGGAACCCGGCAAATTCGCCGATCTCGTCGCCGTTGCCCGAGATCCCATCGCCGACGTTGCTGAACTGGAGCGTGTTCGCTTTGTCATGAAGGGCGGCCAGGTGGTGAGGAATGATCTTGGGTCGCATTAGCAACCTCCTGTCGAGCCGCAGTGAAGTGGTTGCCCGCTAGGGGCCCGAGGTTGCTGGACCAGACCCGAAAGTCGGTGTCGCCATGCACTTGATCTAGCTGCAGTCCGACCGCTTGACTCGCAAGCGCTCAGACGCGCGCGGGCGCTTCGGTCCTCGAACCCCGCCCGAGCTTTGCGTGCCCGGTCGGAGTTGGCGTCCTCGACGTGGCGTTCACGCTTCCCGCGGCGGCCGCCAAACTTCGGCGGGGGTCTTGACGCTCCACGTGCTTAACTTCCGGCCCTCCTGGCCGTAGCGCCCGTCATGTGGGCGAGTCAGGATGCCCACGGTACGACGACCGGACGCCGAGTCAGGTCCAATAGCGTTGGGCAGCCTCTGCTCGGTCGCAACCGGCCGCCGGAGGTCGCGCGTTCGGTCAAGCCTCCGAGGGTTCCGAGCCGCCGTGGGATGGCCTGCCCTCCCCGGGGGACACTGCCTACCGAGACCAGCCGTAACTCGTTGATTAGTAAAGAACCAGCCAGTCGGAGCGGCGGGCATACAGCTTGCTCAATGGTTGTGTGGGCGCCGGCGTTGAGGGTGCCTGGACGGAGTCGATCATGAATAAGCCAGTGCTCGTCCTCATAATGGCGGCGTTGGTGGTACCTGCGGTGGCCGACCAGGGGTACGACTCGGCGTATCGACGCGAGGACTCCTACGCTCCGACCGCCCGGATCCGTTATGTCGAGTCGTCGGTGACGCTGCAGAGGCACTCCGACGACGGCTCGCAAGACTCCTCGGAACAGGCTCAAGCCAATGTGCCGTTCCTGCCTGGCGACCGCATGTTGACCGACGACGCCGGAAGGGCGGAGCTGCAGTTGGCGGGGGGCGTGTTCATCCGCATGGACACCCAGAGCTCCCTGGAGTACGTCTCCGAGGGAGTCCAGCCAGCGTTCCGGCTTGACTCGGGCGGTTTGTACGTTCATGCGCTGCAGGGCGGCGGCCTGACCATAGAGACGCCCGGAGGGCTCGTAACCCTGCAGCGAAACGGCGTGTACCGCATCGACGCGGACTCGGCTGAGACGCGTCTGACCGTGTTGCAAGGAAGCGCGTCGCTCGACTCGGGAAATCGACAGGTCGACGTTCTAGGCGGGGAGCGAACGTACGCCCAAAAGGGGGAGCCCCCGGAGGATCCTCAGCGCTTCGACCGCGCGGACAGTGACAACTTCGCCTCGTGGGACCGCACCCGCGACAGCGGGGTCGCCTACGATGCGGGGGAGAGTCGCCAATACCTTCCGGCAGAGGTCGCCTCTTACGCCGGTGATCTGGACGCCAACGGCAGCTGGGCTTATGACGCCGAGGCCGGGCGCGTCTGGCGGCCAAACGTCGACGCAGATTGGTCTCCCTACTCCAACGGGCGCTGGACCTGGACCGCCTACGGCTGGACCTGGTGCCCCTACGAGACCTGGGGCTGGGCCCCCTTCCACTACGGTCGCTGGGGTTTCGGCGCGCGGCTCGGCTGGTACTGGATCCCCGGTTCGGTCTGGGGACCGGCCTGGGTCTCTTGGGCCCACGGCGGAGACTACGTGGGCTGGTGCCCCCTGGGCTTCCATGACCGGCCCGTCATCGGCATAGGCGTCGGTGGGGGGCGGTTCGGGGCGCGGGCTTGGTTCTATGCGCGCCGCGGCGACATCCTGGCGCCGCAAATCGCGCGGCACCGAATCTCAGCCAGTCCGGCGGTGGTCGGCGCAGTGAGGGTCTTGTCGTCCCCCGGAGCACAGCCGTCGCGGGACTTCCGCACCGTCCACACCGTCCACGCGATGCCCATGCCCACGG
>DATMOQ010000021.1:0-2251 GCA_035568195.1 Gemmatimonadales bacterium | reverse complement strand
TGCGCGAATTTCTTGGCCCGCTCCACGTCGCCCAGCTCCAGCGAGAGCATGCCGCCGAACCCCTTCATCTGCCGGCAGGCCAGGTCGTGCTGCGGGTGCGACGGCAGCCCCGGGTAGTAGACCTTCTTCACCTTCGGATGCCGGGTAAGCCACTCGGCGATCTTCCGGCCGTTCGCGTCGTGCTGCCGCATGCGGAGGGGGTAGGTCTTGATCCCGCGCAGGGCGAGCCAGCAGTCCATGGGCCCCGGCACGGCACCCGACCCGTTCTGCACGAAGGCGATCCGCTCCGCCAGGTCGTCCCGGCTGGTGACGAGCATCCCGCCGATCATATCGGAGTGCCCGTTGAGGTACTTGGTGGTGGAGTGAAGGACGAGATCGGCGCCGAACGCGAGGGGCTGCTGAAAGAGAGGAGAAGCGAACGTGTTGTCGACGGCGAACAGGGCGCCGGCGTGCTTCGCGATTTCCCCCGCCTCGGCCAGGTCGGTGAGCCGCATCATCGGGTTCGTGGGCGTCTCCACGTACACCATGCGCGTCGCCGGCGTGAGCGCCCGGCGGATCTCGTCGGGATCGCCCGTGTCCACGAAGGTGAACGTGAGCCCCAGCCGGGACCAGATCAGGGTCATGGACCGGTGGGTGCCGCCGTACACGTTCTCGCCGCATACGATATGGTCGCCGGTGGAGCACAGCTTCAGGATGGCGTCGAGGGCGGCCAGGCCGGAGCCGAACGCGAACCCGTGGCGGCCGCCTTCCAGCGCCGCGACGCAGCGCTCCAGGGCCTCCCGGGTGGGGTTCTGGGTCCGGGCATACTCGTAGCCCTTGTTCCGGCCGAGGGCTTCCTGGACATAGGTGGACGTCTGATAGATGGGGGACATGACCGCGCCCGCGAGGGGGTCGAGGGTCTGTCCGGCGTGGACCGCGCGCGTGCCGAAACGGCGCTGCAGGTCCTTGTCGAATGCGCGGCTCACAGGCGGAACGTAAGGGCGGCTTCCCCCCCGGGCAAGCGAGCCGTACAATAGCGACGATGGCTTCGCATAACGGGTTGCAGGTCCTCGTGGTGGACGACGAGCCGCGCTTGCGGCGGGTGTTGGTCCGCCTGCTCGAGGGCGACGGCTTCATCTGCCGCGAGGCGGGCTCCGGAGTCGAAGCCCTCGAAGCGCTCGAGCGGCAACCGGTGCCGCTGATGCTGTCGGATGTCCGGATGCCGTTGATGGACGGAGTGACCCTGCTGCGTGAGGTCACCGCCCGGTGGCCCGACACGGCGGTGGTGATGGTGACGGCGGTGGCCGATGTCGAGAGCGCCGTCTCCTGCCTTCAGCTCGGCGCCCTCGACTACGTGGCCAAGCCGTTTCACCTCGACGAGGTCCGGGCCCGCGTGACGCAGGCGCTCGACAAGCGCCGGCTCATTCTCGAAAACAAGAACTATCATCGCCAGCTCGAAGAACGGGTGGAGGTGCAGGCCCGGCGCATCGAAGAGATGTTCATCGAAGGCGTGGAGGCCATGGCCGATGCCCAGGAAGCGAAGGACCCGTATCTGCAGGGTCACTCGCTCCGGGTGGCCGAGTACGCCAGCCGCACGGCCATCGTCCTGGGGCTCGAAGAGCCCCTCTCGCAGACGGTCTTCCTCGGCGGGCGCCTCCACGACGTGGGCAAGATCGGCGTGCGCGAGGAAGTGCTGCACAAGCCCGGGCGGCTCACCGACGAGGAGTACCGGCACATCATGGAGCATCCGGTGATCGGTGCCCGGATGCTGGCCCGGATGCTGCGCGAGGCCCCCGTGGCCCTCGCCATCGTCCGGTCCCATCACGAGCGGCACGACGGGAAGGGCGTGCCGGACGGCCTGGAGGGGGATCAAATCCCGGTTCCGGTCCGGATCGTGTCCGTCGCCGACTCCTTCGACGCCATGACCAGCGCGCGTCCCTATCGCCCCCCGCTGCCCGTGGCCCACGCTCTCGAGGAGCTCGAGCGCATGCGCGGTGTGCAGTTCTGGCCCGAGGCGGTGGAGGCGTTCCTGAAGGCCTTCCCGGACCGCGCCCGTCTTCCTATCCCCACACCGGCGCCCACCGTCCACTTTGCCGCGGGAAACGGCCAGCACGACTGAAACCCGCTTATCTTCTCCGGCATGTCGAATACGCTGATGGTCGGAGTGTCGGGGATCCGGGGGATCGTGGGCACCGATCTCACCCCGGAAAACGTCGCACGCTATGCGGCGGCATTCGGCGTGTGGGCCAAGAATGGGAGCGGGGAGCGGGGA
>DATMOQ010000020.1:0-17063 GCA_035568195.1 Gemmatimonadales bacterium | reverse complement strand
GCCTTGATCCCGGCGCTCACCGCCACCGCGGCGATGATGCTCGCCGTCTGGGTGACGCGGTCGGTCGTGCCGGAAGCGTGGGGCGTACGGGCACGGTTCGCCGTCGAGGTGGTGGCGGGCGTCTTCGGCTACTGCGGCATGGCCTGGCTCGCGCACCGCAGCAGAATCACGGCACTGGTTGCGCTCCTGAAAGCCCGAGGCTCGTCGTGGGCGCCGGCCGCTACCCCCGTAGCGTCAGCCGGCGCAGGGACTCCATAGCGAACGGCACGGGATCGGACCACCGGAACACGTCTTCGCGGTCTCCGCGGCGATGGCGCAGAAAGTCCCGGATGACTTGCCGCCGGCTCCGGTCGTCGCCCCTGAGGTGCAGCTCCTCGGGAGATTTGGCCAATCGCAGATACAGGTGGTCCACGTCACCCCAGAACCAGCGCCCCCGGATGCCCTTCCTGTAGCGGGTCACGGGGCTGAACTGGCGGCCGAACGCGCAGGCGAGCAGGAGCGACGGAAAGTCGACCCCCGCGTCGATCGCGAGCTGGAGTGAACCCCAGAAGCGACCGTTCACTTCCATGAAGACGGGCTCGCCGGTGGCGTCGTCCTGCTTGCACTCGACCATGGCGACCCCGCGCCAATCGAGCTTGTCCAGCAGCCGCTTTGCCGCGGCGCCGAGGATGGGATCGACGGCGACACTCTCGCGGTACACACTGACGCCGCCGGCGGGGGGTTTCTCCCGGATCCGCCGGTGCGCGAACTCGGCCAGGTACTCGCCGTTCCACCGGAGCAGAAAGATCCCCTCCCCCGCTCCCTGTACGCGCCGCTGGGCGAGAACGGGGAACGCCGATGGCGGGATCTTCGCGAGCGCGGCGCCCAGGTCCAAAGGCCCCTCGACGAACCCCACGCTGGTCTTCTTCCGCCGGCCCCAGATCGAGAGCTCCTCGGCGGACACGACGGACCTCCGAGGCTTCAGGACGATCGGGTACCAGTCCGCGGGGATGTCCCGCGCATCCCGGTTCTTGAGGACGATGGTCGGAGGAATGGCCAGTCCCGCGGCCTGCGCGCGCTCCATCATCAGCGCCTTGTCGCACACCGTCCGATAGGCCAGGAGGGAGGGCGTAGGCAGGCAGATGTCCGCGGGCAGCGCGTCGGCATTTTCGAGAATGGCTTCGCACGACTCGTCCGAGATGGGCAGCAGCACTTCGGCTTCCAGACGCCGGGCCAGGCCGCCCACCTCCCACGCGTAGTCGATGGGACGTTCCAAAGCGCCCCACCGGAGTCGATGGGCGCGCACCCCGCGGGAGACGCCCGTGAGACTCAGGTGATGCGCCGCCGTGGTATGCACGTCGTAGCCCGCCTCCACCAGGGAACGCGCGACAGCCAGCGCGACGCGGTCATCGCCGTCGGTCAGCAGCACCCGGGCGCCGCGCCGGCGCTGCTCGATGATCGGCGACGCGTTCCACGGGCGCTCCCGGGCAGCGGTCGCGGCGTCGACGCGACGCCGGGCGGCTTCTCTGCGAAGCGTGCTCATGGCTTCTCCCTTGCGTTAGTTGAGCGCCATGACTCCTGCTGATTGCAAGACCTCTGCCACTCCCGCCCTGCGGGTCGGGATCATCGGCGCGGGCCGGATGGCCCGGGCCCACGTCGCCGCCATCGGCCGTCTCAAGACGCACCCATCGCAGATCGTCGGCGTGTACGACACCAATCACATCGCCGCCACCGCGCTCGGCGCCATCGCGAAGGCACCCGCGTACGTGAATCTGGACGACCTGTTCACTGAGGCCGCTCCACAGGTCGTGCACATTTGCACACCCGCCGGGAACCACCTTGCGCCTGCTGCGGCGGCGCTGCGCGCCGGCGCCCACATCTACGTCGAGAAGCCGTTCGTCGAGACCGCGGCGCAGGCGCGCACGCTGCTCGCCCTGGCCCGGGAGCGGGAACGCGAAGTGTGCGTCGGCCACCAGGTGGCCCGGGACGCGGCGTTCACCGCCCTGCTCTCCCGCGGCGCCGAGCTCGCTCCCCTGGTCCGCGTCGATTCCGATTTCACGTTCCGGCCGGTGGGTGTGCGCGACGGCCAGGTGGGACCCGCGACCCTCGCGGCCCACCTGCTCGACATCGTGCCGCATCCGCTCGCGACCCTCCTGGTCGCGCTCGAGACGCTGGTCCCCGACGCCGGACCCGCGGTGCTCGAGGCGGTCTGTCCCGGCGCCGCCGACCTCCACGCTGTGGTCCGCGTGGGATCGGTCCGCGGGCGGTTGTCGGTGAGTCTCCGGGCCCGCCCCATCGTCTCGACGCTGACCTTGGCCGGTGGCGGGGGAACCCTCATGGCGGACTTCATCCGGGGCACGGTGATCGGCGCCGGCAACTCCGGCACCGAACCCCTCGAGAAGATCGGAAATCCCGTGGTCGAGGCCTGGCAGCTCGGCACCCGCTCGTTGGCGGGAGTCGCCCGCCGCATCACGGGGGGCGTGGACTATCCCGGATTGTCGGAGCTGATCGGTGAGTTCCACCGGGCGGTGGCGCTTGGGAATCCCCCGCCCTTCCCCCCAGAGCATCTCCAGAACGCCACCGAGTTGTACGAAGAGCTGGCCGAGGCGGTGCGCGGGTCGCTGAAGGACACGTCGCCCCGGCGGGTGACGACGGCCCGGCGGGCGGCGCCGCAGCCCGTCGCCGTGGTGACGGGCGCGCGGGGATTCCTGGGCCGCGAGATCACCCGGCAGTTGGCGCGCCGTGGGTACCACGTCCGGGGCGTGAGTCGCACACCCGACGCGGATCATCCCTCGGTACATGAGTGGATCCGGGCGGACCTGGGGCGGCCCATCGCCCCGGACGTGCTGGCCGGCGCCGAGGTGGTGGTGCACGCGGCGGCGGAGACGGCGGGCGGATACGAGGATCATCAGCGCAACAGCATCGACGCCACCAGGCATCTGCTGCAGGCGATGCGTGAGTCGGGCGTGAAGCGCCTGGTGTACGTGAGCAGCATCTCGGTGGTGCGGCCGCCGAGGTTTCAGGAAGGTCAGCAGGAGCGGACACCGCTGCCCCGGGATGCGCGCCCGTTGGGCGCGTATACGTGGGGGAAGACCGAGGCCGAGCGCCTGGTGAGTCAGGCGATGGCGGCGCGGGAAGTGGAGGCGAAGATCATACGCCCCGGAGCGCTGGTGGAGTGGCGGAGTGGTGAGCTCCCCGGCCTCCTGGGGCGACGTCTGTTCGGACGGTGGCACCTGGGCTTGGGTCGGCCCGGTCTGCCCCTGCCGGTGTGTGAAGTCCGCACCGCGGGCGCCGCGGTGGCCTGGAGCGCGGAGCAGTTCGACGACGCTCCCGAGATCGTGAACCTGTTCGACGAGCGGGTGGCCACGCGTCGCGCGATTCTGGAGAAGTTCCGCGCCTCGGGGTGGCGGGGCCGGATGATCTGGATGCCCATTCCCCTGTTCGCGGCGCTCTTCTCGGCCGCGCGCACCGGAATCGGCTTGCTCAAGGGCCGCCGGCCCGAGCGTCTGGACAGCTGGTCGATCTTGCGGCCGCGGCGCTTCAAGCCCGCGCTCGCGACCTGGGTGCTGTCGCGGGCCCAGCAGACCGCCGCCCTCCCGCGGCCCATCGCGGAGCTCGAGCAGCCGAGATGACCATGGCAGCGCCGGTTTTCCCCGACCTTTCCCGTCAGGCCCTGGGGGTGGGAGCGGGACGCCGGCAGCTGGTCTATGCCCCGGTGGTTCCCGCTCCTCCCTGGAGTCTGGGGCTTTTCAGTGCCGCGCTCTATATCATGACGGCCGTCGGGCGGGTACAGGACGTCTTCCCCGCCCTCTCGCCCCTGCACCTGGCGTTCTTGTCCTCGACACTTGCCATCGTGTGCGTGGCGCTCGATCCCGGTGCGCTCGCCCGGGTCAACACGGCGCTCGGTATCGGGACCACGTGGTGTGTCGTGGGGCTCCTGATCTGGGCCGTCCTCGGCGTACCGACGTCCCTGTGGCCGGGAGGGAGCGTCGACATCCTGCGCACCATTCTGGTCAAGGTCGTGCTGATGTACTTCGTCCTGGTCGGGGCCGTCAGACATCCGCGGGACGTGCAGCGATTGGCCGGGGCGTATGTCGGCTCGGTGATGGTCTACGCGGTGATGGTATTGATCCGATTCCACGGGAACAGCGAAGCGATCCGGATCCAGGGGCTCTACGACTACGACTCGAATGATTTCGCGACCCTGGTGGCGAGCGCCTTGCCGATCGCAGTACATCTCGTCGTGAGCCGGGGGTGGCGGATCCCGCGGCTCGCCGGCATCGGCGGCCTCCTCGCCCTCCTGGCGGCGTTCGTGTGGGCCAATTCTCGCGGCGGGTTTCTGGCCCTGGTGGCGGCCGCCCTGGTGTTGCTCTTCGGCTACCGGACCGTCCCGGCCGCGACGCGCGTGGTGGTGGCCGTCGTCCTGGTTCTTGGGTTCTCTGTGGCGGCGGGAGCATCGTTCTGGGCTCGGATGAACACCATTACGACTGCCAACCAGGATTACAACATGACCTCATCCGAGGGTCGCTGGCAGCTCTGGGAGCGCGGGATTGGATACATGGCGCAGCGCCCGGTGTTCGGCGTCGGCGTCGGGGGGTTTCCCACGGCCGAGGGAAGGCTGTCCGCGGCGTCCCGCGAGGCGCAGGCGCACGGGCGGGGACAGAAGTGGTCGGAGCCGCACAACAGTTTCGTAGAGGTGGGAGCGGAGCTGGGTGTGCCGGGACTCCTGTTCTTTGTGGCGATGTTGTGGACGGCGGCCCGAGGTCTTCGCGGAGCGGCGGATCCCGGCCTTGCGGTTGCCCTGGTCGCGGCCATGGGAGCGTTCGCGGTTGGCGGGTTCTTCCTCTCCCTGGCCTACAAAGAGATGCTGTACACCCTCCTGGCGCTTTGCGTCGCGCTCCGGGTCGCGAGGCCGGCGTGGCTCTGATCACTGCGCTCGTCTCGTGCCTGGCGCTGCTCCTGCTCTTTCCCACTTTGTCGGATCTCTGGTCGGTCCTGGCGACTCTCCGGCCGCCGCCACCCCACCTGGACGCGCCCCCGCCAAGGATTCTGGCGTTGGTGCCGGCGCACAACGAGGCGCTCCTGGTGGGCGACTGCCTCCGATCACTGCTCACACTGGATTACCCGAGGGATCGCTGGCGGGTGCTGGTCATCGCCGACAACTGCACCGACGATACGGCGGCGCGAGCCCGGGCCGCCGGCGCCGAGTGTCTCGAGCGGCGTGATCCGGAACACCGGGGGAAACCTCAAGCCATCGCCTGGGCCATCGAGCAGGTGTCCCTGCGGGACTTCGACGCCGTCACCATCGTCGATGCCGACACCGTCGTGGCCCCCGACTTCGCCTCCGGTCTGGCGCGGGAGGCGCCCCTCAATCAGAAAGCGGTCCAGCCCTATAACGACGTCCGGAATCCCGCCGCTTCCGCCATCACTCGGATGTCGGCCGTGTTCGCCACGGCACGGTTCCGGGGATCGTTCCTCCTCAAACAGCGGGCGGGATTGAGCATTCCGCTCTCGGCCGGTCTGTGCGTCGGGACTGACCTCCTGCGGCGTTACGGTTGGGATGCGTTCTCGCTCTGCGAGGACTGGGAGCTGTACGCATCTCTCACGGCTCGCGGCGCGCCGGTGGGCCTCGCGCCCGGTGCGCACCTGTATGCCCAGGAGACCAAGTCCCTTCGGCAAAGCAGCCGGCAACGGCGTCGCTGGATGCTCGGTAAGGTGGCGGTCCTCGCGGCGTGGGGCGGACGCCTCGTCTTCACCACCCGCGCCTCCCTGCATCAGAAGCTCGACGCCCTGGGCGAGCTGACCAGCCCTGGCCCGGCCCTGCACCTCGGGCTCGTCGCGGCCGCGTGGACCGTGGCCTGGCTGACTCGCGTCACGGCAGGTCCCGGGTTGCTCGCGCTCACCGCGTCGCTGCTCCGGCCGATGATCTACGCCGGGATCGGCATCGCGAAGGACGCGGAGCCGATCCGCGCCGTTCGTGCCTTTGCGTTTCTTCCGCTCTATGCCGGGTGGCGCCTGCTGAGCGCGGCGGGAGCCGTCGTGACGGTGGGTAACGGGGAATGGGAGCGGACCGAGCGTCACGCCGAGCTGAAGCCCGACGTGACGCCCTGAGACCATCAGAACAAACGATGCCGGCCCGGGATACTCCCGGACCGGCACCGTGACGACAAAAAGCAGCTCTTCTACCGGTGACTGATGTGCACCTGGTCGTACCAGTAGTAGTCCGTCTCCGTTTTGGTGTCGTTCACGCCACCCCACGTCGGTGAAATCTTGTACTCGAACAGCCCGGCGTCATCCGGCGTCTGGATGTTGGTGTAGTTGCCCTGCAGCACACCGTCCAGCCACCACTTCACCACGCCGTCGGCGCTGGTGGAGGTCGTCGCGTACTTGATGTACCACTCGATTTTGTGCCACTGACCGAGCGTCACCGGCGTCGAATTGACGTTCGGCTGGAACCGGATCGACCCCGACGGGAACTCCTGCACGACGTGCAGATAGTAGGGCGCAGGCCCGTACATCTGGATGTCGATGTTGGCGTTCGAAGCCGTGTACCAGAACAGGATCTTGTTGACATTCGAGCTCGGGTGGTTCTGCCACGGATTACTCGGCTTCCACCAGAACCCCGTGTAGGCTTCCTTCGCCGGCGTATGGTCGAGATACATCGTGGCCGGGGCGCTCCCGCCCGCAAAGCCCGTGGGATACATCACCTGAAAGACGTTCGGCGGTGAGGCCGGAGCCGTCGCGTCCCCGGCGATACTGCCGTTGCCGGCGGTATTCCAGATGGTGGTCCAGCCGTTGAGGTTCAGCGCGTCGAACCCGTAGTCGGCGATGGTGGTGAAGCCGCTCGGCTCATTCGTCCACATCCCGGAGGGAGGGGGCTGAGTCGCCGTCACCGTCAACGTCGCTGTCGCGCTCAATGAGCCGTCGGTCGCCGTGATGGTCGTATTACCGGCGAGCAACGCCGTCGCGATGCCGGTGAGATTCCCCACCGTGCCAACCAGCAGGTTGCTGCTCGCAAAGTTGACCGTCTGACCCGTGAGCACGTTGCCGCTCGCGTCCTTCACGATGGCCGTGAAGAGCTGCGACGCGCCCACCAGAATGCTCGCGCTGGAGGGTGAGATCGTGATGGTCGCCGGTGCCCCGGCCGTCCCACCCGTGACGGTGACCTGCGCGGTGCCGCTCTTGCCGCCCGTCGCCGCGCTGATCGTGGCCGATCCCGCGCTCATCGCCTTCGCCATACCGGTCGAGTCGATGGTCACGACGGCGTTGCTGCTGCTCGCCCAGGAGATCTTCTGGCCGGTGAGCGGATTTCCGGAAGCGTCCGTCACGGCGGCGGTGAACTGCCCCGTCTGCCCGACCGTTCCCGACTCCGCCGTCGGGCTCACGGTGACCGCACCCACCAGGACCTGCGCGATGGTGAGGCCCGTCGCCACGTTCGACAGCGCACCGAACACTGCGTTCTGGTTCAAGGTCCCCCGGAAGGCGACGATCTCGAACTGATACGACGTGCCGGACGAAAGGCCCATCACGGTGCACGACCGCTTGGCCCCGACCGTCGTACCGGCAAGGGGTGTGCCGCAGGTGCCCGAAACCGCGGGCGCAGCGGTGCCCCACGACAGCGTCCCGGGAGCATACCGGACCTCATAACTGGCCGGAAGCCCGGTTCCATCGGTCACTTCGGTGAACGCGAGGGCGACCGACGAGTCGGTCGCAGCCGAGGCGGAAAGGTCCGTGACGGCACCCGGCGCCGGTGTGGCCGGCGCGGTGACGGTGACGGCCCCGGTGCCCCGGTATCCTGAGCTCGTGGCCACGATGCTGGCGGAGCCCGGTTTGACGGCGGTCGCAAGACCGGTCGCGTTGACGGTGACTATGGTCGTGTCGCTGGAGGACCACTTGACGATGGCACCCGTCATCACATTCCCGTACGCATCCTTGACCACGGCCGAGAACTGACCGGTCTGGCCTGTGGTGCCCGAGAGAGCCGTGGGTGTCACGGTGACGGTGCGGAGGTTACGAGCGCTATCCGGAGGGTTGCCCGGCGAGGTGACTGACTTGTCTGTAGGAGAACACGCAGCAAAGCCGAGGATCGTGAGGAGACCCACGTTCCTGATCCGCGACAGGCGATGAGACAGCTTGAATCCGTGCGGCATAAATGCACTCCTGGAGCAGGGGTTGCCCGGAGTGCGACGAAAAGCCGCCAGCGCCGACCCTTTACGGGTCGATCACGCTGGCGGCTCGGCTGACATGACGATGGAAATCGCCGTAGTCCCGTGGCTCTGCGTCACCGTCTTTCGACGGCTTTGCTCTGAGCAGCGATCCGGGTGGCGGCTTTCACGCTCACCCCAGTGTCGTTGCGCGGTGGGTACGTTCGACGCGCCGCATCAACGACGCGCATACAGTGGGGGGGTGGCAACTGCGGCGCAATGGCTGCAACTCAAGTCGTTATAGAATAATGAGATGTGTTTTTTGATGCCAAGGTGGGATTCAAAATAGGGCAAAACAAACCCCCAGAATCACCAGTTCAAAAAGAAATCAAACCATCAGCGGAAGTATCGCTTCAGGGCCAGGAATCGCTTCTCGTACAGGTGATAAGACAACCACGCGACGCCGAAGGAGAGCGGAAGAGCCACCACGCTCAGCGCAATGACCCCCGGGAGGTGCGACCCGCCGAGGGTCATCCGTTCGAAGCGCACGCCGAGCTTGTCGTCGAGGACGCCGATAAGCGGGTAGTGCAGGAGATAGATGCCATAGCTGTACTTGCCCCAGGCCCGCAACCGGGGCGAGGACAGCAGGGCGCGCAGAGTACCGCGGCTCGTCAGCGCCAACGTGAGCAACGATCCGAAGAACGCGGCAACCAGTGGAAACCCGGCGATTGCGATCACCGGATCCTCGTAGTCTGTGCCGCGTACCGCCATCATCGCGGCCAGAACTGTTGCGCTTACCAGGCCGGTCGCGATGGCCGGGGCGCGCAGACGCTCGAGGCCGCCATGTCGCAGGGCCGCGGCCAGCCCCGCTCCAATCATCAGTCCGTCGAGGCGCCCGGGCGTGAGAACGTACGCGGCGATCGGTCCCAGACCTGGGGTCCCGCACACGAATATCCGGAACAGGACTCCGAAGCCGATCATGCCGGCGGCGAGGACGGGGAGCCGCCTCGCGGGGACCGCCCAGACGACGAGGGGCCAGAACAGATAAAACTGCTCCTCAATAGACAGCGACCAGAAGTGGGCGGTATTCAGAGGTGTGGCAGCGGTCCCGTGAATGGCCTGAAGGAGGTTCACGGCATACGCCCAGTACCAGGCCTGATTCGCCCGGAGAACTGCGTATCCCGGATCGGGCCAGTCGACCAGCCGCGGCAGGAGGAGGAAGACGAAGGCCAGTGCACCATAGTACAAGGGGAAGATCCGCAGGCACCGCCGTGCCAAGTATCCCGTCCAGTACCGGGGCCGCCCCTTCGTATCGATCAACCCACCGGTAATGAGAAAGCCGGAAAGGACAAAGAACAGGTCGACGCCCGTCCAGCCGACGTGGGTGACCTGGCGCACCACTCCGTCGATCCCCGCAGTCGGGGCGAGATGCAGAGCGAAGACGTGCGTCGAGAGCACCAGCAGAATGGCGACTCCCCGCAAGCCGTCGAGCTGTGGGATCAGGGTCTGCCGGGCCCGGGCGGGACGCGGCAGTGTGACCGGCACCGCTTCTAATGCTGACGTCGCGGCCATGACACTCCGTTCTGTCGCAACTGTTAGAAAGAGAGCAGACCCTCTCCCTCGAGACTTGAGAGAAACGCGTCCCCGCGCTCCACGGCCTCCAGAATCTCGGGACGGGACGACTGCACCAGCATCCACGGGCCCTCGCGCTTACATACCAAACCGGCGCGTCCGGCGTGACCGACCAGCGCCGTCTCCAGGCGGCCGGTGACGGCGGCGAGCCCCTCACTCCACGCCCGCGCGAACAAGTCCTGCAGCACGCGGTCCCGCGCACCCGATCGCGCCACCAGATGCACCACCCGGCCCATCCCTTCCCCGTCGGCATAGTAGACGTACCAGCCGAGCACCTCGCCCGAGTCGGTCCACAGCGACGCACTCCGCATCTCCCCCAGCCCGCGCTTGGACGCGAGCTGATGGAAAGTCCACGCCGCCGATCGGGAATCGTACTCCGGCAGGAGACTCGTTCCGCGCAGGATTTCGGGGAGATGCGTGCCGAGGAGCTCCGGAGTCAGGTCCCGGCGGCGTACTCCCGCCGGCGCCCGCCACCGCGGCCACACCAGACTCAGCACCCGGCGCGCGGCACGCCCGCCGGCGATGGGATGGTGAGGGAATTCGAGCGTCCAATGCAGACTGGGAATGAGGGCGGTGGCGCCCCCCAGCTGCTCCCACAGTCGGTGGCTCACGTCATTGGCGAGATCGGCGAGGGAGAGATCCTGATCACCGGAGAGAAACCGTTTCAGCAACTGGACGCCGGCGACGCCGCGGTGGTCGGGGTGCACCATGAACTGGGTCGCCACGGCGATTCGCACGCGCTCGCCCTGGAAGGTGGCGGGCCGGGGAATCACTCCCAGAAAGCCCACCGGACGGCCCTGGCCATTCACATACACCAGGCTCGGGAACGCGTCATCCTGCCAGGGATGGCCGAGAAAAACGTCTGCGAAGTAACGTCCGAGATCCCCATTGCCGGGGCGGGCACTGTGCCGAAAGGACAGGCGCCGCACCGCGACGATCTCGTCGATGTCGTCGGCGCGGAGAGGCCGGATGTGGAGCACAGCTCAGCGCGCAGCGGTGGAGGCGCTCTCCATCCGGGCCGCCACGAAGGCCGTGATGGTCCCCAGCGAGCGGAATTGATCGATCTCGAGGTCCTCCATTTCCACGCGGACGCCATAGGTGCGCTCCAGCCGCAGGAGAAGGTCGACCAGGCCCACCGAATCGAGCCGCCCGGTCCGGATCAGGTCCGTCTCCCGCGACGGCACGTCCACGTGCAGCACCTCGGCCAGCGTCTCCGCCAGGCGCTCCTCCAGGTCCCGACGATCGTCGCTCATGGCGTCACCACCTCCTCGCGCGCGAACCGGTCCTTGAGCTCGCGCCGGTCGATCTTGCCGTTCCCCGTGGCCGGCAACGCCTCGAACGCGAGCCATCGGGACGGAAGCATGTAGGCGGGCAGCACGCGGGCCAGCTCCTCCCGCATCCCGCTGGGCGACACGGCCTTGCCCTCCAGCGGGACATACGCGCAGCAGATCACCGAGTCGAAGGCCGTGCCGGGCGCCGCCACTACCGCGCATTCGCGCAGAATGCCAAGGGCGTGGAGCGCGGTTTCGATCTCGCCGAGCTCGATCCGGTACCCCCGCGACTTGACCTGCGTGTCCGCGCGCCCGACGAAGCGGACCAGGCCGTCCGCTCCCATCACCGCGAGGTCTCCGGTCCGATAGATCCGGTCCTCCGGGTTGGACGTCCGGGGCCGGAGCGTAAAGGCCTGAAGCGTCCGCTCCCGGTCCCGCCAGTAGCCGGGACTCAGGCCAGCGCCCGCGATGTAGAGGTCGCCCTGCTCGCCCGACGGCACCGGCCGGCGCTGTTCGTCCAGCACCAGGAGCTCTTCACCCGCGCACGCCCGACCGATGGGAATCACCTCGTCTTCGGAGGCGGGGCATTCGGGCACCGTGTAGAAGCTCGACGCGATGGTGGCCTCGGTGGGACCGTACAGGTTGGTGAACCGCGCTTGCGGCACCCGCCGCATCCAATGCACCAGCGACGGCGTGGGAAACACCTCGCCGCACCACATCAGGCGTCGCAGTGCTGGAAAATCCCCGTCCCGCACGGCGTCGAACTTCGCCATGTAGTTGAGCACGGACGGCACCGAGAACCATTGGGTGAGCTCGGCATCCCGGATCAGCTTCGCCAACCGGTGCGGCAGGAGGCTCAGCTCGGGAGGAATGAGGCGGAGCTCCGCCCCCGCCGCGAACGTTCCGTAGATGTCGAACGTCGAGAGGTCGAAGTGGAGCGGCGAGTGGCCCGAATTGCGGTCCGCGGACGTCATCCCGAAGTACTGAACCGCCCAGCGCACGAAGTGCCAGACGTTGCTGTGAGTAATGACCACGCCCTTCGGAATCCCCGTCGACCCCGACGTGAAGAGGATGTGCGCCGGATTGCTGGGCGAGCTCCTCAGGGGAAGGCGGCCGTCCGGCGCGCGCTCCAGGTCGGCGGGGTCAAAGAGCGGCTGGGTGACGGCGGGCGGCGGTCCCCCGCCCAGCCACCCCACCAGGAGGCGCTCGGCCCGGGGTCCGGGCAGCTCCGCCGCGATCAGGTCCACCATCACGCCGGTGTCCCCCGCGGCCAGGATCCACCGGTCGTCGCATTGCTCGAGAATCCGCGCGAGCCGCGCCACGGGGCCGGCCGTGTCCAGCGGCACGTAGATGGCGCCGACCTTGAGCACGCCCAGCATGGCGATGATGGCCGCGGGCGACTTGGGGATCAACAGCCCCACCCGATCACCGCGGGCGCACCCGGCGTCGGCCAGCAGATTCGCGACGCGGTTGCTCGCCAGCTCCAGATCCGCGTAGGTCAGCCCGCGGTCCCCCATCCGGACCGCCGTCGCCTCAGGCCGGCGCTCAGCCTGGTCGCGGACCCAGTGCTGCAGCAACTCACTCACGCGGGCACCCGCTCGGTGGCACGGAAGCACGCGTTCCCGATGTGCTCGAGCTCCACGGGGCTGGCGGGCACATCCAGAATCACGGTGCGATACCCCAGGCCTGCGTACCGGGACAGCTCTTCCGCCACCCGGTCGTAGCTTCCCACCAGATAGGGACAGAAGGTCTTGTAGTTCTCAAACGGCACCATCCAGTAGGGGTTCTCGTCCTCCCCGGTGCCGCTCTCCACTTCCGTCAGCTGCTTGTGCCAGACGGAGTCGGACACTTTCATGGCCAGCTGATGTGTGATCTGCCCTTTCCGGTCTTCGGGGAACCGGGCGCGCGCCACCGCCCACGCCTCCGCTGAGGTCGCGCGGGTCACGATGCCCACCCGGATGCCCAGCGCCGCGAGGTCGGTGGGGGGCGGCTCCTGCTGGTCCGCCGGCTTGGGATACTGCACCGCCAGCGCGCCGAGCTGCCGGGCCGCATCGAGGCCGGGGGCAGAGGATCCGGAGACCATGAATCCGGGATACAGCTCGGGGGAGAGCGGCGGCGCGAGCTTCAGGTTGACGACGCCGTAATGGCGTCCCACCCGACTCACCGCTTCGCCGCGCAACAGACCCTGGATGATCGAGGTGTATTCGATGACCCGGGCGTAACGCTCGTCGTGGGGCGTCGAGTCGTTCAGCGCGGTGAAGTCGTTCTTGAACCCCCCGGTGACCATGTTGAGATAGGTCCGCCGTCCGTAGAAGAGCGCCAGCGAGCTCACGATCTTGGCGACGGTGTACGGGTGCATATAGATCGGCTGCACGGCGACGAGCGGCGCCAGACGCTGGGTACCGCTGACGATGACATTCGCCACCGTCCACGGGTCCACCAACCCGTTGTCGGTGTAGATGAGGATCCCCTCGCAGCCCGCGGCCTCGCTCCACGCCGCGACTTCGTTCACCTGCCTCAAATACTCGCGCGGTGATGCCGTATAAGAGGGCGGGCACGTGGAGAAGACCTGTAGCCCTGAGCCTGACAAGAGGTGCCGCACCGGAGTCTCCGTGAAATCGCCACAGAATGGTCTTGCAAGAAGTGGACTCTTGACCATTCCCTCCCGGTGGCATCAGCGCCACCGGTCCCGCGTATCCCCGGGACGGCGGGTGACGCGCCCACGCGTCGCGCCGGAAGCGTAGAGGACCCCTGTACGCTTCTTGCCGGATTCTAGGCCTCGCCCCGGAACTCTCCCCCCCGCGGGCCTGGGACATGAAATCCGTGAAAATTCTCGGCATCAGCGGAATGGAGGGCGCGGTCCCCTTCGCCCGGGCGCGGTGGCCCGCGCTGGACGAACGGGAGTACCGGATGGCACAGGGATTCGACGCCGCCGCCGCCCTCGTCATCGACGGGCGGATCGTGGCGGCGGTGGCCGAGGAGCGGATAGACCGCCAGAAGCACAGCGCGGCATTCCCGCGCGGGGCCATTGCCTCCTGCCTGACCCAGGCCGGGATCACACTCGACGACGTGGACGAGCTGGCGCACGGGTTCGACTACGACCCCTACCGCGCCCTGTACGCCCTCGACCCCATCTCCTGCGCGCTCTATGCCGACGTGTATTCGCGGGACGCGCTGCTGGCGCAGGTGCGCCGGCACCTGCCCGGCTACCCCGAGACCCGCGTGCGGCACGTGGATCATCACCAGGCGCACGCCGCCAGTGCGCTCTACACGTCGGGGTGGTCCGACGGGCTCGTGGTGGTGGTGGATGGGCTGGGCGAAGCCCACGGCGCGACGGTGCACGAGGCGCGGGGCGGACAGCTGCAGCGGCTCCTGCGCATCTCGGCGCGGGATTCACTCGGGATTCTCTATTCACTGGTGACGTTCCATCTGGGGTTCGACTTCAACGCCGACGAATACAAGATCATGGGCCTCGCGCCGTACGGAGACCCGGAGCGTTTCCGTGCGTTCTTCGAGCGGGAGGTGCGCCTGCTCCCCGATGGCAGCATCGAGATCCCCCTGCTCCATCTGAACCAGACTCCGGACGACCGGCGGCGCTATCGCTCGACCCGCGCCGCCCTCTCCTCTCAGCTGGGACCTGCCCGTGACCCCGACGATCCGATCACCGAGCGGGACCGGGACGTGGCGGCGGCGTTACAGGAGACCCTGGACCGGGCGATGCTCCACATCTGCGGGCACGCGGCCTTCGTCACCGGCTCCCGGCGCCTGGCGCTGGCCGGCGGCGTGGCCCTGAACTGCACCGCGAACGGCAAGCTCCTGGCGTCCGGGCTCTTCGACGACGTCTACGTCCAGCCGGCGTCGGGAGATGACGGATCGGCGCTGGGCGCCGCCCTCCACCAGGCCCAGGCACACGGGGAGATCAAGAACGAGCGGATGCCGGTGCCGTTCCTGGGTCCTGCGCCGGCGCCCGCCGACATCGACGCCGCTTTGAAGCGAGCCGCCTCGAGCGTGAGCGTCCGGTGCTTCGACTCGCTGGGAGAGACCTGCCAGGTGGCGGCGCAGCTGATCGCCGCGGGGCGCGTGGTGGCCTGGTACCGGGGCGCTATGGAGTTCGGTCCGCGGGCTCTGGGGCACCGGAGCATTCTGGCCGACCCCGGTCATCCCGAGATGCGGGACCGGATCAACGCGATGGTGAAGATGCGGGAAGCGTTCCGGCCCTTCGCGCCCGCCGTGACGGTCGAGCAGGTCGACCGTTGGTTCGATGTGCCGGCGGGGACCGAGCTCCCCTACATGATCATGGTGGTGCCGGTGCGCGAAGAGCACCGGAGCCACCTCCCCGCGGTCACCCACGTCGACGGCTCGGCCCGGGTGCAGACCGTGTCGGCGAAGGACAATCACGATTTCCACGTGCTGCTGCGCGCCGTGGGGCAGACGACGGGGCGCGAGATGGTGCTGAACACCAGCTTCAACGTGAGGGGTCAGCCCATCGTGAACACGCCGCAGGAAGCGATCGACACGTTCCTCGGGACCGGCATCGACTACCTGTTCCTCGACAACGCCCTGATCAGTCGCTGGGGTGACTGACCTCGCTCCGCTCCGCCACCACCACGGCCGCGGCGAAGGTCCCCTCGTGCGAGAGGGTGAGGTGCAGGCGGTCGACGCCGAGCTCGCGGGCCCGCGCTTGGGCGACGCCCGAGAGCTGCAGGCGCGGGGCCCCTCCCTCGCTCCCGACGACTTCCACCTGAGTAAATGAGATTCCCGGGCCCCACCCGGTGCCCAGGGCTTTGAGGAAGGCCTCCTTCGCGGCGAGTCGTGCGGCCAGAGCTTCGGCGCGGTCGGCACGCTCGGCACAGGCGTCCCGTTCCCGCTGCGTGAACATCCGGTTGGCGAACTCCTCGTCCGACGCGAGGAGGATCGCGATCCGGGGAACGGAGACAAGATCGAAGCCGAGTCCGATAATCACGAGCTAGTTCCCGCTTATGTGCACGTGGTCGATCCAGTAGTAGTCGGTCTCGGTCTTGACGTCCTGCACGCCACCCCAGACCGGAGCGATCTTGTACGCGGTCAGCCCCTCGGACGGGAATACCAGGTTCTCGTAGTCCCCGACAAGCGTGCCGTCGAGCCACCAGCGACAGATCCCGTTCGCCGTATTCGCGTCCGTGCTATAGATCAGCTGCCACTCGATCCGGTGCCACACACCCAACTGTACCGGAACGGTCGCCACGTTCGGTGTCAGCCAAATACCGGCCGATGTCGAGAACTGCGGGTATACTCGCAACTCAAACGGACCGCCGATGGGACCATACATCACCATCGTTATGCTCCCGTGCGCGTCCGTGAACGCGTACTGGATCTTGTTCGACCCGGTGAGGTGACCCTGCCAGGGGTTGCTGGGTTTCCACCACATCCCCACAAACAGCTGGTGCTGCCCGGACAGAGGGTATCCCATGGTACCGGGCGCGACGCCTCCCGCGAAGCCGGTCGGATACGTGAATTGCAGCACGAAGGGTGGCGACTCGGGGGCGGTGGTGTCGATGGTGATCAGGGCGGTGCCGAATTCCAGGGTCCAATGCAACGGAGAGAGAACGCTCCAGGGCTCGTCCGCGATGGGGGTGTACGACGAGGGCTCGTCAGGCCACGTCCCCGGCGGTGGAGCCTGAACCACGGTGATCGCCGAGGTGCCTTGTTTGCCACTGACACCCGCTGTAACCGTGGCCGGTCCGGGAGTCAACGCACTCACCACACCGCTGCTGGACACCGTCGCTACAGCTGGCGCCGATGACGTCCAGGTCACCGTGCGGTTCAACGTGTCGCCATTGGCATTCAGCACTACGGCGGTCAGTTGCGCCACTTCACCGGTAAACAGCTGGGCGCTCGATGGCGAGATCGTCACGCTGTTCACGGGGAGCGACACCAGATTGATCAGCGCCGAGTCCTGATAGGCCGCGCCAGCGGCGCGCGCGATGACCACGTCTTGCTGACCTGACGCGGGTGCCGTGTACAGACCATCCGCGGTGATCGTTCCATATCGCGCAGA
>DATMOQ010000019.1:0-5291 GCA_035568195.1 Gemmatimonadales bacterium | reverse complement strand
TGCGGGGCGGGAACTATCCCGTCGTCCTCGACCCCGAGATGGCGGGCGTGTTCATCCACGAAGCCTTCGGGCACCTCTCCGAGGCCGACTTCGTGTACGAGAATCCACAGGCCCGGGAGATGATGACGCTCGGCCGCCGGTTCGGCCGGAAGGTCCTGAACGTCGGGGACAACGGGTCGGTGCCGGGGTTGCGGGCCACCATGCCGTTCGACGATGAAGGCGTGCCGACGCAGGATTCGGTCCTCATCAAGGAAGGCATCCTGGTGGGCCGGCTCCATTCGCGGGAGACCGCGGCACGGATGGGAGAGCGGCCAACCGGGAATGCGCGGGCGCTCTCGTTCCGGCACCCGCCCATCGTCCGCATGACGAACACGTACATCGGCAACGGGCAGGGCTCGTTCGAGGACCTGATCAAGGACGTGAAGCTCGGCGTCTACGCCTGCTCGGCGTTCGGCGGCCAGACCATGCTGGAGAGTTTCTCGTTCACGGCGGCCTACGGGTACATGATCCGCGACGGCCAGGTGGCCGAGCTGGTGAAGGATGTGGTGCTGGCGGGGAACCTGTTCGAGACCCTCGATCGGATCGAGCGCATCGCGGGTGACTTCCGGTGGAACCAGATCGGGGGTGGATGCGGGAAGGCGGGCCAAGCCTATCTGGCGGTGACTGAAGGGGCCCCGCACGTGCGGATCGAAGAGGTGCTGGTGGGAGGCGAGGTCTCCTGATTCCGGCCGTCCTCGCAGCCCTCAAGCAGGGCGCCGACGGCGGGGACGCCTGCTGGCGGCGGACCGAGCGGACCACCATCGCGTTCGCGTCCGGTCGGCTCAAGAGCGCCGGTGTGGTGGAAGAATCGGGACTGAACGTCCGGGTGGTGAAGGATGGCCGGGTCGGCGTCGCCGGCACCACCGCGATGGACGCTCCTCCCGCCGGCGTCGTGACCCGCGCACTGGCGGCGGCCGCTCTGGGTGAGCCGCTCGCGATCGAGTTTCCTTCCTCCCGATCCTTCCCCAGAGTGCCCATCGAGTCACCCCAGGCCGCGGCGGCGTCACCGACGGCGCTCGCGGACCTCGGCCGGATTCTGGTGGAGCGCCTCACGCGGTCCGACGCGCAGATCAACGTCACCGTGGAGCGGGAGGTGGCCGAAACGGCCATCGGTAACACCGCGGGGGGCGGCGGGAGCTACCGCGCCACCGGCGTGAGCGTGAGTGCCGACCTCGCGCGGGTGGCCGAGAACGATGTGCTGATGGTATACGATCAGTTTCTGGGCGTCGGCCTTCCCGAGGCCGCCGACCTGGACGCGATCATCCAGTCGATACAGACCCGTCTGGAGCTGGCCCTGACGGTGGTGGCCCCGCCCAGCGGCTCCCTTCCCGTGGTGTTCAGCCCGATGGGTCTCTCGGCCATCCTCCTGCCGCTCGAGGAAGCGTTGTCCGGAAAGACGCTCGTACAGGGGATTTCGCCGCTGCAGGGAAAGGTCGGCGAACCCGTGTTCGGCGATGGACTATCGATCACTGACGATCCCACGCTGGCCGGGCGCCCGGCGTCCTATCCGTTCGATGACGAGGGCGTTCCCGCCACTCGCCTGTCGCTCATCGATCGCGGCGTCCCCCGGAACTTCGTCCACGATCTCGAAACCGCGGCCCGACTTGGCGGCGGCACGCGGAGCACCGGCCATGGCCATCGCGGCGTGTTCGGCAAGCCGCGGCTCGACTACTCGAACTTCATTCTGGGAAGTGCTCCGACGGGCCCCAAGGCCTGGTCATTCGGCGGTGGCCTGCTCGATGGGATCAAGGACGGGCTGCTGGTGGACGATCTCATCGGCGTGGGGCAGGGCAACGTCATTGGCGGGGCGTTCAGCCACCCGGTGGCGCTGGCCTACCGGATTCAGAACGGGAAGATCACGGGCCGGGTCAAGGACGCCGCCGTGGCGGGGAACGTCTACGAGTTACTCAAGAAGATCGGGGGCTGGGGGGACGACGGCCGCTGGGTGGGGACCCGGTGGTCGCCGTCATTGCTACTCGAGGGAGTTTCGGTCGCGGGGAGATAATCCGGCTCCAGTGATGCCGGCGCGGCTGAAAGCCGCGGCTCGGCTCCTGCCGCCGAAGGCGGCACTTGTCCGTCTCACGGACTGACGCCGAGCCGCGAGTCTCACTCGCGCCGGCAACCGGGAGTCCCGCTTACGCCGCGTGCGGCCAGGCCAGCTGCTCCAGCAAGTCCCGCAGTAGCGGCCCTTCCTCCGCCAGCCGATGGGCGACCTCTGTGGACGCGCCCGCCTTCTTCAGCTCGGAGAAATACAGATCGAGAATCCGGGTGAGTAACGCGGCCTGATCGGGATTCACATTGAGCGTCAGCATGGGACGCCTCCTTCCATCCTGGGAACGCCCGGGTGGAGGGGCAGGTTCCGTGCCTCAGCCGGTGAGGGCGTCCTCGTAGGTGCGGCCCGCGGTCATCTGCTCGTACACATGTTGCAACGTTTCAGGTGCGGCGGAGAGGAAGCGGCACCGCGCATCGTTCCGGCTGCGGCACTCCACCTCCATCACGGCGACGGGTTCCCCGGACACGCGGCCCAGGAAATCGGCCAGCATGCCGGCCGAGAAGAAGCACATCGGGGCCTCGGCGGTCCCGGGCTCGGCTTCCACCCAGTCCGGGGAATCCACAGCCAGCGCGGCTCCCCCGACGGGCTGCACCGTCACGGTGCCCCAGCCCCGGGCGCGGAAAAACTCGGCGAGCACCGAATTGACGTGCGCCGTGTCGAGGTCTTCGGGATTCGAGACGCCGGTGGCCCCGGGCAGCCAGGCGCAGAATGACTGGTAGATCCCTTCGCCGGACGCGTACCCCGTTTCCTGCAGCACCGCCACGGCCTGGTCGGGCGCGTGCTGGAGCAGGGATCGGTGGAGCTGCTGCAACGACGCCCGCCCGATGGCGAGGCCGTCGGAGCGGGCGGAGGCGGACGAAGAGCTCATATGGGTGCCCAACTTACTGGTTGGACTGGACGCGGCGCAACAGTTCGGCTTCGTCGATCACCTGAACACCCAGGGTCCTGGCCCGGTCGAGCTTCGATCCGGCATCCGCCCCGGCCACGACGGCGGTGGTCTGTTTCGAGACCGAGCTGGCGACGTGGCCGCCGGCGCCGGTGATCAGCTCGGTAGCCCTCTTGCGGGAGAGCGTCGGGAGCGTGCCCGTCACCACGAAGGTCTGCCCCGTCAGCCGCCCGCCTTCCGCTCCGGCCGCGACGGGCTCGACCATCGTGAGGCCACGGGCGGTGAGCCGGGCGACCAGGTCCGCGTTGCGGGGCTCCTGGAAGAAGTGCCACACCGCCTCCGCAATGGCCGGCCCGACTCCCCGGATGGCCCCGATCGCCTCGGCGGAGGCCCCCGCGAGGGCGGGCATGGAGCCGAACTGGCGGGCCAGGAGCTTGGCGCCCTGTGCGCCGACGTGCCTGAGCCCCAGGGCGAAGAGCACCACCGAGAGGGGTTGGGTCCGGGAGACGGCGATTGCGTCGACCAGCAGCCTGGCGGACTTCGCGGCGAATCCGTCCAGCTCCTTCAGCTGATCGACCGTGAGCAGATACAGGTCCGCGACGTCATGGATCAGGCCCGCGTCCAGAAAGGCCCGGACTCGTTCGTAACCGAGCCCCCGGATGTCCATCGCCATCGCGAAGTGCACAATCGATTCGAGGACCCGGCCGGGGCAGGAAACGTTCGGGCAGTAGGACATCACTTCGTCCACGGGGTGTTCGACCGTCGAGCCGCAGCGGGGACACTGCTCCGGCATCTGAAAGGGCGCCTCGGCGCCGGTGCGGCGCTCCCGGACCGGTCCGAGCACCTGGGGGATCACCTCGCCGGCACGCGTGACCTCCACCCAGTCACCGACGCGGATGTCCCGCGCGGCGATCAGGTCGCCGTTGTGGAGCGCCGCGTTCGAGACCGTCGCGCCCCCGATGTCCACCGGCTCGAGCATCGCGAACGGATTCAGCGCGCCGGTGCGGCCCACGTTGATGCCGATGTTCAGGAGCTTGGTGATCTGGACTTCGGGCGCGAACTTCCGCGCGATGGCCCAGCGGGGCTCGCGGTCGCCGACCACACCGAGCTCGTCGTGGAGCCGCCGTTGATCGACTTTCACCACCACGCCGTCGGCGCCGTAGTCCAGCGTCGGGAGCAATGCCTCGAGCTCGGCAATGGTCTCCTTCGCCGCTGCGAGATCGGGCACGGTCCGGTGGTGCGGCTCGACCTTGAAGCCCCAGGCCTCGAGGGTCCGGAGCAGGGTATCCTGGGTGTCGAAGGGCAGGGGAGAACCGGGAGCTTCGACGTGGAAGCAGAAGAGCCGCAGCTTCCGGGCGCGGGTGATCTTGGGATCGAGCTGCCGCAGGGACCCGGCCGCCGAGTTGCGCGGGTTCGCGAACGTCGGCTCGCCGGCCGCTTCCCGCTCCGCGTTCAAGGCCAGGAAGCGGGAGTTCTCGAAGTAGACCTCGCCGCGGACTTCCATCAGGTCGGGCCATCCGGAGCCGGAAAGCTTGAGGGGCACGTCCCGGATGGTCTTGATGTTGGGCGTGATCTCTTCGCCCACGACGCCGTTCCCCCGGGTAGTCCCGGTGACCAGCACGCCCTTGCGATACGTGAGGGAGACCGCGGCGCCATCGATCTTTACCTCGAGGGTATATCCCGCCTTGGTGACCTCGGGCACGAGCCGGGCATTGCGCTCTTCCCAGGCGGTGAGCGCGGCGTCGTCGAAGGCGTTGTCGAGTGAGAGCATGGGCACCAGATGCTGGTGCTTCTTGAAGGCGGTGGAGGGCTCGGCACCCACCCGCTGGGTGGGGGAATCGGGGGTCTTGAGCTCGGGGTGGAGGGCTTCGAGGTCTTCCAGCTCGCGGAACAGCCGGTCGTACTCCGCGTCGGACATCTCGGGACGGTCGTCGATGTAATACGCGCGGGCCGCCCGCTCGAGCACTTGCCGCAAGCTGGCGGCGCGGGCCGCCGGGTCGGTCACCGGCCTTTGGCTTCCTCTTGGATCACCGCGAGCGCGACCCCCACCAGCCGGTCGAGCTCCTCGGCAGACGCCCGCGGGAGCAGCCCTTCAGCCCAGGCGCCCTGGCGCTGTCCCACCGCGTCCATCAGGCGGCGCAGGAACGAGAGGAGGGCCACCCCCTCCAGCTCGAGGTGTCCGCTCTCTTTCCCGGGGTCCTGACGCCGCTGGGCCAGGCGTTCGTACCGATGGGCGTTGCGGAGGGACTGGGCGGTGAGCGAGGCCACCACCTGGACGAACCGGACGTCCGAGTCGGAGAAGGTCGGGCCGTC
>DATMOQ010000018.1:0-4116 GCA_035568195.1 Gemmatimonadales bacterium | reverse complement strand
GTGCGGTACCTCGTGGATCAGTTCGGTGACAGCCTTACGCGGGCCCTCGAGAACACGACGCTCACGGGGACCGCCAACGTCGTCACCCAGACCGGGGCGCCGTTCGAGCGCACCGTCACGCGGTGGGGGCTGGCGCTCTGGGTGTCGGGGCTGAAGGTGTCCGGGTTCACGCCCTCGGCGGAGCTCACGTATGCGTCGTGGAACCTGCACACGACGTACGCTGCGCTGACGTCGCAGTACCCCGCGCTCTTTCCCCGCGCCTATCCGCTCGTGCCCATTGCCGACGCCGGCTCCGCCGTCAACGTCACCGACCAGCTCAACGCGGGGTCCGGGTACTACCTCCGGGTCCTGCAGCCTCCGACTGGAGCCGCGTTCACGCTGCTCTTTTCGGCCCCGGGTGACGTGAGTCTCCCGTCGGCGCTCGCCGCGAGATTGAGCGTCATCCGAATCCGCTGATGCGGACCCTCCGGGCCCTCGGCGTGCTGGGTGTCCTGGGAGCGGCCGGACTGCCCGGGCAGATGCCCTCCATCGAGGGCCTTCCGGCATCCGTCCGCGCGGTAGGTTTGGGGGGGGCCGGCGCAGCGCTGGTGGGCGATGCGTCCGTGATTTTCTCGAACCCGGCGGGCCTCGCCACGGTGCGTCACCTGGCGATCGAAGGGTCCTACGCCCCCATCACCGGCGGGTCCGCGCTCTCGCTCGCCGCGGTCGCGCTGCGGGTCGGACGGTTCGATTGGGGAGCCGGGGCGCAGGTGTTGAGCACTCCGGGGGCGCTGGCTCACGACGATGCGGTCGTGGCGTCGTCCTTGGTGTACCGGCGGGGCCTGCTGGCGTTCGGCGTGACGGGAAAGTACGCGCACGGGCCGGGCACCCCGGCGGCAGGGTTGTGGGCCGGAGACGCCGGCGTGGCCCTTCCCGTCTTCGACCTGTTCGCCCTCGGGGTGAGTGTGCAGAACATCGGGGGCGATTCGGCCGGCGTGCTGCCGCGGCGGGTGCGGGCGGGCTTCACGATGAACTACGTGGATCCGGAGGGCGCCTACCGGCTCCTCACCACCCTGGAAGCCCAATGGCTCTCGGGCGTCCACGCGGAGCTGGTGCAGGGTCTGGAAGCCGGAGTCGTGGTGGGCGGCATCGTGCTGGTGGGACGGGTCGCCTATGGGACGGCGGCCCTGGGGTCCGGGGTCTCCAAGATGAGTGCCGGAGGAGGAGTCGAATTGGGACGCTTTCATCTCGACTATGCGTACCGGCCGCTCGACCGGCGGGGGGAGGCGGAGAACCGGTTCGGGGTGCGATGGACGCCGTGATCGTCGACCGCAGGGGCGCGGGCCGGTGGACCCTCATGCGGCGGCTCCTGGCCCGGCTGGCGCTGGGTGCGGCCGTGCTGGTGGTGCTGGCCCTCATTCTGTTCCCCGACTTCCGCTACCTGGCCCGCGGGGGATGGGAGGAGGCGCGGATCCTGTTACGCCGCCGCTCGCTCCGCACCCTGGTGGCCGATCCGAAGACGCCCGCGGCGCTGGTCCAGCGTCTCAAGCTGGTCCTGGCCGCGCGCGCCTATGCGAGTGACTCCCTCCACCTGACCGCGGGCGACACATACACCACGTACGCCGACGTCGGCCGGGACACGCTGCTGCTCGTGCTGTCGGCCTCCCGCCGGGACAAGCTCCGCGAAGTAACGTGGCATTACCCCATCGTGGGCACGGTGCCCTACAAAGGCTTTTTCAACCCAGCGTCAGCGCGCCGCGCGGCCGCGGACCTGGAACAGGCGGGGAACGATGTATATCTGCGGGTCTCGGACGCGTTTTCGACCCTGGGGTACTTCTCCGATCCACTGCTCTCCACCGCCGTGGACCGGGACACCATGGAGCTCGTGGCGACGGTGATTCACGAGCTGGCCCACAACACGCTCTATGTGCCGAGCAATACGCCGTTCGACGAGAGCTTCGCGAACTTCGTGGGGTACCGGGGCGCGCAGGCGTTCTTCCGGTCGCGCGGAGACACCAGCGACGCGAATCGGGCGGCGGCACGCTGGCGCGACGAGCGCACCCTCGACGTGTTCTTCGCTGAGCTGGCCCGGCGGTTGGATTCGGTGTACGCGACGCCCTTGTCGGGCGACGCGCTGCAGCGCGCGCGCGCCGATCTGTTCGGCTGGGCCCGGGCGCAGCTGACCGGAACGGTGGGGCAGGGGCTCGAGACCTACGACTGGCGGTGGTTCGCGAAGGCGCCGCTGAACAACGCAGTGGTGGTGGCGCAGCGGCTCTACCGGATGAATTTGAATCTGTTCGACGATGCCTACCTGGCGAATCGCGTCAACCTGGCGGAGACCATCCGGGTCATCAAGCTCCGGGTCCTCACCCAGCCCGGCGCGGATCCGTATCTGGCCCTCTACTCGCGGCCGGACGCGGCGCCCTAGTCAGTTCCCTCGGGGCACTATCGGGGCTCTTTCGCAATTCCTTCCGGCGCTTAGCTTTGCAAGGAGTGCGCAGATTGTGCGCGAACGTCAACCTTCGCAAGGAGGAGCTATGAAGCCTTCGTTGTTCGGACTATTTGCCGTGGTCGGCATCACTTCCTGTGCGACGGGCGTCACGGGTCCGTCGGGATTTCTGTCCGGGGACTGGATCCAAGATACGCCGGGGTGGGCGACGGTCATGCACCTTCAGGCCGCGAACGGAACGGCCGATGGGACCATCCGAGCCATCGGACCGCAGGGGCCAGGGGGTCAGCAGACTCTTACCGGAACGGTGACGGGCACCTACTCGGGGGGCGGATTCGTGTTGCATGCCGTGTACTCTGGCGGTGTAGGCGCCGGCACCTACGTTGGGCAGCTAGGGAGCGACGGTCGGTTGAGCGGAACATGGACGTCGGCGGTCGCGCCGAACGACACGACATCCTTTTGGTTCGTCCAAGAAGTGCCGGCGATGTGATGGCTGTCTACCAGGGGCCTGGAGCGGACGCGGCCATGATGAAGCGTTCATTCATCTGCCGCGCCGCTCAGGCGCGGGTTCGTTAAGCGGCGTCGATCAATGTGGTCTTGCATCCATGCAGTGGGAGTTCAACATGCCTAGCCCCGATGTCACAGTTCGCGTGTCAATGAAGGCTCGAAATCTCTTGATCGCGAAGACCCTCGTGATCACGATAATCGGCTTGGTGTGTGGGTACTTCTATCACGTGGGTAACGTCGCCGACTACCAGCGCGGGCAGACGATTACACCGGCGGAATACGCCGCGACCTTCGAGTCCTATCGGGCTCGGCTCCTGGAGCACACCTGGCCGCTATGGGGGGATGTCATCCTGTTCCTCCTCATGATTCTGGTCATGTTCGCGATTTACGAGGGTCTTGGCTATTGCCTGGCGTGGGTCGTCGGCCGCGTCCTGAGCTCGGGACAGACCGACGCTCCTTCCCCCATGTCAGACGCGAACGCCTAACAAGCGCCTGGAGCCTGAGCGGCGTATGAGCAGAGGGGTTCTCTTGCCACGCCGCGCGGCTCAGGCGCGGTCCGTTAGGCAGCCAATGAAGGCATCTTCAACTCTGACCATTAGCCGCTGGCGATTCATTGCGCTTGGGGGGGTGCTGCAGATCGCTCTCGCTTGTTCGGCGCGCCAGGACCCGACTCCCAACGTCCGCCAATGTGTGGCATCCGCCGCGCCGCTAGACTCCGTCGTGCACGACTCGACATCAGTCACTCAGAAACCCGCGCCACGCCAATGGGTGCCACTTATGTACCCTGAGGGGCTTCGACAGAAAGGGATTCAGGGCGTTGTGTGGCTTCGGCTCCGGCTTGCGACGACTGGGATGGTCGATAGTGCGACTGTCGTAAGTGCGGCCGACCCAGGTTTCGTCGCTCCGGCGCTGTACGCTGTTCAGCACACTACGTTTTGGCCGGCATGTGTCGGATCACACCCAGTGCCGTATGAAATGCTGCTTCCAGTCAACTTCGTTCTTCGCCACGTTACCTACTTTCTTCATTACTGATGGCACACTGGGGGCGTCGCCCGCCCTAACAAGGGCAATAACATACTTGACACACCAAGCCCCCTAGGCTAGATTTTCCGCATGTCCAAGACCTACTCGCTTCCCTCGTCCCTACACGAAGCCATCCGGTACTTCGCCGACAAAGATGT
>DATMOQ010000017.1:0-3829 GCA_035568195.1 Gemmatimonadales bacterium | reverse complement strand
GGTTCGTCGGTAGCTGTGCGGCGACGACCGAGGCAATGAGTACGAGGAGCAGGGGGGTGATGATTCTCATGGGCAGGTACCCTTGAGCCGCCATCTAACGGACCGCGCCTGAGCCGCGCGGCGGACAAATAGACGTTTCATTCCTTGATCATACCCCGCGCCAGCTCCTGGCGCTTGTTCAGGCAGCATCGCGATGACGGAGCACAAGTCGAAAGTGACGGAGCGTGGGGGACTCGAACCCCCGCGCGCCCAGGGAGGCGAACCGCCGCCCCGAGCGCACCCCGGCCGGAACACCGTCGCGCTCCTAATCAATCGCTCACAACGCCGCGACAAGTTCTGCGGCGTTTTGCTAACCGCATGGAGCGGAGGGGATTCGAACCCCTGACCCCCTGGTTGCAAACCAGGTGCTCTCCCAGCTGAGCTACCGCCCCTTTGGGCCAGTAAGATAGTCAGCAGGAGACAGAGGAACAGGATAGGCAACGGCTAGACGCCTAGACGCACAGATGGGGAGCAGGGATAGGGAGGCAGGAATGGCCTGCGACCCGAATTCCTACTCCCCATCTGTGCGTCTGTGCGTCTAGTCGTTCGCGTCTGTGCGTCTAGCTGTCTACCGCTGGATGACGCCCATCACCTTCCCCGCACGACTCATCATGTACAACGGGCCGTGCAGGATGTCGTTCACCAGATGGATCGGCGCACCACTCGCCCCACCCAGCCGCTCTGAAAACGTCTGCGTGTAAGACTGGGCCGCGGCATAGTTGACCGTGTACCCCATGTCTCCCATCGACGCGATCGTGAGCACGCTGAGCGGATTCGGGACCCCGATGTTCAAGAACCCCGTCATCAGCTCCGTATGGAAGACGCGCTCCCGCCAATGCCCGTCCGCCGTCCCCGGACCGCCGGAATCCTCCACCGGCACCACCGCGCCCCCGGTGTAGTTCAACCCGCCCATGCCGTAGAACGCCCCCCGGGCTAGCGTTCCGATGAAGTGCGGATCGGTGCCCCCCGACTCCGCCGGATCCGCGACGAGAGCCAGGTCGCCCGGATCCCAGATGGTCCCGAACCCGAGAATGTGCGCCATCTCGTGCAGGATCACTTCCCCCAGCTCCCCCTGGCCCTCGAGGAAGGCCACGTCGGAGCTGTCGATCTCGATCAATCCCGCGATGGGCAACCGGTTGTCACTCCGGACATAACAGGGCCCGGCCTGCGCGAGCACCTTGCCGGAGCCGTCGATGGAGTCGATGACCAGGAAAATCACCACGCCGTTGACGGTCTCGTTGACGGCGGTGGTCTTCGGCGAGAAGCACGCCCCGGCACCGATGTTGAACGGGATCGGCTCCCCTGCCACATAGATGATCCGGGCCCAGCGCGCGCTCGCGCTGTCCGCCGCCGCCTGCGCCGTCGCGTCGAACGTCCCGATGAGATGCAGCTCGATGGGATAGTTGGCCGCCTGCCCGGTGGCATTGAAGGTCACCGGATTGCTCGAGATCCCGCTCGGCGCGGCCGTGGCGGTCAGCGTGTTGGCGCCGTCCTGTACCACCCATGACCCCACGGTCGCGACGCCGTTGGACGACGTGGTGGTCGTCCCGCCGGTGACGCTCCCCCCACCCGACGCCACCGCGAAGGTGACGCTCACACCCGACACCGGCAATCCGGCCGCGTCCTTGACGATTACCGCAGGCGCAAAATTCAGCGCGTACGTGTCGAGGCCGGTCTGCCCGTCGCCCGCGAACGTCGCAATCTGCGTCGCCGTCCCGGCGGCGCTGGCGGTCGCGGTGAACGTCGCGAACGGTGCGGGAGACACCGTGGCCGAGGCGGATTGCGATCCCACGGTGCCCCCCAGGGTCCAGTGCACCGCCGCGAGGCCGCTCTGATCGGTAAAGGCGGAATGCTCCACGATGCTGCCGCCCCCCGTGACCACCGCGAACGTGACGCCCCGCAACGTCACAGGACTCCCGCCCGAGTCGACCACCTTCACCGTGATCGGCTGCGGCAGCGTCGCGCTGGTCGCCCACCCCTGGCCGTCACCGCCCTGCTTCACCACCGACGCCGCGACCTGGCTCACGGTCACCACCACCTTGCCGCTCTTCGACCCGCTCGTCGCCGTCACCGTGTCCACACCGTCGCCCACGGCGGTCACGAGTCCGCCGCTGTTCACGAGCGTCACCGCGATGTTGCTGGAGCTCCAGGTGACCGAGGCGCCGTTGATGGGGCTCCCCGATTGGTCCGTCACCGTGGCGGTGAGCTGATGCGTCGCGTTGAGAGTCGCGAAGTTGAGGGCGGCCGGACTCACGCCGACGGCTCCCACGGTGGGCTGCTGGGTGGGGCTCTTGCTGCTGCAGCTCGCCACCAGCGCCAGCGCGCACAAAGCGACCACGGTGGAGCGTGAACGACGACGAACGGGCATGCCCATGTGCGTCACCTGGATGAAGGTTTTGAAGCTTAGAAAGGGCCGCGTCCCCCGGCAACCCAAGCGCCGCAAGCCGAGAGGCCCGATGGCGGCCGCCGGACGCGCTCCGCACATTAGAAGCTGGGGTTCGCCGTCGCCTGATCCGTCCACAGCAGTGGAGGGCACATGATCAGCGATCTCGCCGCCCATGCCCGCGTCTGGCTCGCCCGCCCCGGCGGATATCTCCTCGGCGCCCCGGAAGCACGCCTCCTGGAAGCTATCGAACGCGCCGGCTCCATAAAGGAAGGCGCCGAAGCCGCCGCCATGAGCTACCGCACCGCCTGGGCCCGCGTCCGCGAAATGGAGCGCGTGCTTGGCCGTCCGGTGGTCCACTCCCGCGCCGGCGGCCCGGGAGGCGGCGCCACCACGCTGACCGACGACGCCCGCGGGCTGGTCTCGCTCTTTCACGACCTGGACCGCCGGGTGACCGAACACACCCACCGCGAATTCACGCGCGTCGTGGCTCCCCCCGCCTGACCCGCCCCCCGCCCGCTCAGCGCGAGACGAACGCGACGTACTGCGAGAGAGAACGCAGCGAGTAATCCGACGAGCTCGCCACCTGGTCGACGGTCACGAGGTATTGGCTCACCAGGTTCACGTCATCGACATCGAATTTCAGTATCACGCCGCCCGAGATGGCCCCGGTGATCAGCACTTTGCTGTTCGTCGAGCTGTAGTCGGTGGTCCAGAGCGTGTCGGGGCCCGTGACCGCGACGTGCGTGACCGGCCCGGGGGTCGACAACGTCAGCAGAATGGCGCCGTCGGCGCCGCTGTTGGGACTCTGCAGTTTGACATAGAGCGTCCCGGCCTGCGGACCGGTGGGATTGTGCGAGCACGCCCACATCACCATCGCGACGACCAGCGCGAGGCCCTGCGTCCGGCGGCTCATGGGCGGCCTCCCCGCGCCGCCATCCTCCGCGGCGCCGGCGCTGGCGCCGCCGGTCCGGGCACCGCGTGGGTCAGACGCACCCAGGCGAGAAAGTCCCCGATGTCCCCCGCGAAGCCGTTCTTGTTCCCGATCCGGTCCAGGTAGCTGAGCTGCTCGGGGGTGAGGGTGCTCGTGCCCGTGACGGCCTGCTGCAACACCGCCGTAACCGTCAAGGGCAGCGAGAACTGAGCAGTGAGCCGGTACGGCCGGCTGAGCGTGATCAGGAGCGTCGTGTCGGCCGCGGCCGTGTCACCGCCCCAGCCGAGGAAGAACGACCCCGTATGCGGGTGCGCGACGAGCGTCATGGGCGTGCCCGGGGCGAGGTAGGCCCCCGCCAGGGCGCTGTCCCGGTCGCTGGTGACGCTGCCACCGGTATCAGCCGTGAGCTTGACGCGGAACGACAGCGCGAGAAGGGCGGAAATCGAATCGGAGAGGCCGGCGGCGGTGATCGT
>DATMOQ010000016.1:0-4546 GCA_035568195.1 Gemmatimonadales bacterium | reverse complement strand
GGAAGGCGTGGACTTCAAGGCCATCGACGACAAGCCGGTGCACTACTTCTTCCTGATCGTGGCTCCCCCCCTCGAAGTCTCCAACCAGTACCTCCCCGTACTTGGAAAAATCGCCCAGTTCGCCAAGGAGCCGGACGTGCCGGAGCGGCTCGCCAAGCTCAATACGTCGCCGGAGTTCCTGGCGCTCCTGGAAGAGAAAAAGATCTGAACGGAAGGGAGCGGGGAGAGGGGAGCGGTCGGAGTCTGGGAAGTGCGGATTCCGACGAGGCGAGGAGAGCTCACCCATCCTGAACTCAGACCGCTCCCCGCTCCCGGCTCCCGTTTTTCATTCCCACTCTATGGTTGCTGGCGGTTTAGAACTGACATCGTAGGCGACTCGATTGACTCCCCGCACCTCGTTGATCACACGGCTCGAGATCCGGGCCAGGGTGTCGTAGGGGAACGGGAACCAGTCGGCCGTCATCCCGTCCTTGCTGGTGACGGCGCGTAACGCGACGACGTGATCGTAGGTCCGGCCATCTCCCATCACCCCCACGGACTTCACCGGAAGCAGCACCGCGAACGCCTGCCAGATCTGGTCGTAGAGGCCCGCGGCGCGGATCTCCTCGATGTAGATGGCGTCCACCTTCCGGAGGATCGACAGGCGATCCTCGGACACGGGCCCCAGGACTCGGATGGCCAGGCCCGGTCCGGGGAACGGGTGCCGGCCCACGATCTCTTCCGGCAGTCCCAGCTCCCGGCCCACCTGGCGCACTTCGTCCTTGAACAGCTCCCGCAGGGGCTCGATGAGCTTCCAGGGCAGATCGGGACGCAGGCCCCCCACGTTGTGATGGGTCTTGATGGTCACCGACGGCCCGCCCTTGGGCGAGGACGACTCGATCACGTCCGGATAGAGGGTCCCCTGCACCAGGAACCCGACGTCCCCCGGCACGTGTTTGGCCGCCTCCTCGAACACGTCGATGAACGTATGGCCGATCCGCCGGCGCTTCTCCTCCGGGTCTTCGATCCCGGCCAGCTCCTTGAGGAACTGGGCGCTCGCGTCCACCACGCGGAGGTCGATCCCCAGGTGCTTGCGGAAGGTCTGCTCCACCTGCTGCCGCTCGTTTTCCCGCAACAGCCCGTGGTCCACGAAGATGCAGGTGAGACGGTCCCCGATGGCGCGGTGCACCAGCGCCGCCGCCACCGCCGAGTCGACCCCGCCGGAGAGGCCGCAGATGGCGCGGCGGGTGGGCCCCACCGTTTCCCGGATCTTCGCGATCTCCTGCTCGATGTAATGCCCCGCGGTCCAGTCGGGGGTGCAGTGACAGATGCCGAACAGGAAGTTGTGGATGATCTCCCCACCGCGGACCGTGTGCGCCACCTCGGGATGGAAGAGCACCCCCATCACCGGTTTCTTCTCGTGGGCGAGCCCCGCGATGGGCGCGTTGGCCGAGGACGCGATGACCCGGAACCCGGGCGGAGGCGTCTCAATGCGGTCTGAGTGGCTGGCCCACACGGTAATGGCCTTCCCCGCCTCGAACCCCGCGAAGATCCCCTCGGCCACTTTCACCGTGACGTCCGCCCGTCCGTACTCCTGCTCCGGCGACGCCACGACCTTGCCGCCGGCGATATGCGCGACGAGCTGGAGCCCGTAGCAGATGGCGAGAATGGGAACGCCCAGGTCGAGGATGGCGGGGTCGGCGCTCGGCGCTCCCGGGGCGAAAACGGACGCCGGACCTCCCGAGAAGATGATCCCCTGAGCCCCGAACGCCTTTACGAAGGCCAGGTCCTGCCCTTTGAAGCCGGGATGGATCTCGCAGTAAACGTGGGCTTCCCGGATCCGGCGCGCGATGAGCTGCGTGAACTGCGAGCCGTAGTCGAGAATGAGGATCTTGTTCACGCGTGGTACCAGGCCTGGGGTTCGAGTACTTCGCCCTTGAACAGGTCTTCGATGGTCTCGCGCTCCCGGGCCACGTAGTACTTCTCGCCCTCCACCAGCACCTCGGGAGGGCGCGGGCGCGCGTTGTAGGTCGAGCTCATCACGAATCCATACGCACCCGTCCCCAGGACCGCCAGAAAGTCCCCGGGCGACACGGGCGGCAGCTTCCGGTCGAGCCCGAGGAAATCTCCGGTCTCGCAGATCGGCCCGACCACGTTCACCGAACGCTCGCCTTTCCCCTTGTCGCCCAGGGGGATGATTTCGTGATACGCATTGTAGTGGCTGGGGCGTACGAAGTCGGTCATCCCGGCGTCGACGATGACATAGTCCTTCCCGCCGGCGTGCTTCTGATAGAGCACCTTGGTGAGCAGGAGCCCCGCGTTGGCCACCAGAAAGCGCCCCGGCTCGCAGTGCAGGGTCAGTCCCGCGGCGCGGATGGGCGGCGCCACGGCGTCCACCCAGTCCTTCAGCGCCGGCACCTTTTCGTCGTGGTACCGGACGCCCAGTCCGCCACCCACGTCCACGTTCTCGATGGTGGTCACGCCGCTCGCCCGGACGGCGGCCACCAGCTCGAGCAGCTTCAGCGTGCCCCGCCGGTACGGATCGACGTCGGTGATCTGCGACCCGATGTGCATCGCCAGGCCCTTGAGCCGGAGCCGCGGCTCGGCGCGGATCCGCTCCGCCACCCGGACCACTTCGTCGAACGGAACGCCGAACTTCGCGGTCTTGTCCCCGGTCTTGGTATAGGGGTGGGTGTCGGTCTGGACGTCAGGGTTGACCCGGATGCCCACCCCGGCATGCTGCCCTACGCGGACGCTCGCCGCGATGACCGCGTCCAGCTCGCTCGGCGATTCGATGTTGATCTGCCCCACGCAGGACGTGATGGCGGCGTCCAGCTCGTCCGCGGTCTTTCCCACTCCCGAAAACACGATGGAGTCGGGCGCGAACCCGGCGCGGCGGGCGCGTTCCAGCTCGCCCAGGGAAACGATGTCGGCGCCGGCGCCGAGGCCCTTGAGCACGCGGAGCACCGCCAGCGAGCCGTTGGCTTTGATGGCGTAGGAAATCCGGTGCGGTGTGCCAGCGCCCCGGAGCGCGTCTTCCAGTGCGTGGTATTGAGCCCGGATGAGGTTCGCGGCGTACACGTACGTCGGCGTCCCCACGCGCCGGGCCACGGCAGTGAGGAGCGCGGGATCCAGGCCTAGTATGCCTGCGCCCACACGGCCTCGGCGACGCTGGGCTTCCCGCACCACATGCAGGTGCGCGGAGGTTGGGGCGATTGGAACTCCGGATCGGGCAGCACGCGGATGGTGGCGGCGGTCTCCGTCTTGATCTCCGCCTCGCAATCCCCGCTCCCGCAGAATCCGCCGTACGCAAAGCCTCCCGGGCCGTTCATGAACTCCAGGAACTGCGTCTTGGTCACCCCGCGGATCGAGTTCGCCTCGCGGCGCGCGAGGGCGGCCGCGAAGAGCTCCTGCTGGATCTCGTCCAGCGCCTTGGGGACCGCCGTGACGACGTCGTTCAGCGCGAACGGCGCCTTGCCGCCCGTCGCGGACCTGACCCGCCGCGCGGCCATCACCTGCCCCGCGGCCACGTCCCGGGGGCCGATCTCGAGCCGCAGCGGCACGCCCTTCGCTTCCCAGTCGAAGTATTTGGCGCCCGGCTTCATGTCTCTGAGATCGAGCTCGACGCGGACGCCAGCCTTGGCCAGGGCGGCTTGTACCTGACGTCCGACGTCTGACGTCTGCTGCTTCTCTTCATCCGACTTCCAAATGGGAACGATCACCACCTGAATCGGAGCCAGACGCGGAGGCGCCACGAGTCCATTGTCGTCCGAGTGAGTCATGATCAGGCCGCCGATCATCCGGGTCGACACGCCCCACGACGTGTTCCAGACGAAGTCGAGGCCGCCTTGGGCGGTCTGGTACTGGACATTGAACGCCCGGGCGAAGTTCTGACCCAGGTTGTGGGACGTGCCCGCCTGGAGCGCCTTGTTGTCCTGCATCAGGGCCTCGACCGCGTACGTCCGCAGCGCGCCGGCGAACTTCTCGCTCTCGGTTTTCCGGCCCGTGAGCACGGGCATGGCGACCCACTCCTCCTGGAACTTCCGGTACACGCCGAGCATCTGCCGCGCCTCGGCCTCCGCCTCCGCCTCGGTGGCGTGCGCGGTGTGCCCCTCCTGCCAGAGGAACTCGGTGGTGCGCAGGAACAGCCGCGTGCGCAGCTCCCACCGAACGATGTTGCACCACTGGTTCATGAGGAGCGGCAGATCGCGATAGCTCTGGATCCACTTCGCGAACATCGCGTAGATGATCGTCTCGGAAGTCGGCCGCACCACCAGGGGCTCATCCAGCTTGGAGGCGGGATCGGGCTCCACGGCGTCCGCGCCCGTCTTGCCCGTCGCCTTGAGCCGGGTGTGCGTCACCACCGCGACTTCTTTGGCGAACCCTTCGACGTGCTCGGCTTCCTTGGCCAGGAAGCTCTGGGGAATGAAGAGCGGGAAGTACGCGTTCTGATGGCCGGTGGCCTTGAACATGTCGTCCAGGGCCCGCTGCATCAGCTCCCAGATCCGGTAGCCCAGGGGGCGGATGACCATGCAGCCGCGCACCGGCGAATAGTCCGCCAGCTGCG
>DATMOQ010000015.1:0-2501 GCA_035568195.1 Gemmatimonadales bacterium | reverse complement strand
GTAGGGACTGGCCGCAGGAGAGCGGCAGGTGCCGGCCGGAGGATAGTCGCCGGCCGGGAGCGCACCATCGTCCCCGGGATCAAGAGGGCGCCCTGCCCGGTCGGGTCTTGCTCATGTGCAACACGACAACCCCGTTGGGGTCCGGCAGATCGACGCCGGTGGGCCGACCGTGAGGAAGGTGCAACTCCCCAGCGGGCGCAGGATGACCCAGGAAGCGAAGGCCGACAGCCGAAACGGCGACAGGAAACCGGGAACCGCGTGACCGGCACCTTCGCCGGATGGATTCCGCATAACTGGTCGGATACGGGCGGTTGCCCGGCCCGAAAGGGAGCTGACGTGGGTCAGGTGAGCCTGTGAAGAACAGATGAACGGAGACGCTGGAACCGATGGGCAAGTTGGACACCGTGACGGTGAACGGACCTGAGGGCGATGTCATCGACTGGGACGCCGTGCATTGGCGCGCAGTCGAGGACGACGTACGGCGGCTACGACACCGGATCTTCACGGCGACGCAGGCGGGGGACCTGAAGAAGGTCCGCAATCTGCAGAAGCTGATGCTCCGCTCCCGCGCGAACGCTCTGTGCAGCGTGCGGCGGGTGACGGAGATCAATGCTGGCCGCAAGACGGCGGGGGTCGACGGGCGAGTCGTGCTCGAGGCGTGGGAGAAGGCCGAGTTGGCCACCTGGCTTCAGTACGGCGCCCCCGGGTGGCGCCCCAAGCCCGTCAAGCGGGTGTTCATTCCGAAGGCGAACGGAAAACAGCGCGGACTCGGGATTCCTGTCATCGCCGACAGGGCGCTTCAAGCCCTGACGGTCGCTGCGCTGGAACCCGAGTGGGAGGCCCGGTTCGAATCTAGATCGTATGGATTCCGGCCGGGCCGCGGCTGCCAGGACGCGATGCAGGCGATCTTCGTGACCGCACGCGGCGCATCGTGTCGGCGCCAATGGGCGCTGGACGCGGACCTGGCCGCCGCATTCGACCGCATCGATCATTCCCGTCTGCTCGATCAGCTCGGCATGTTCCCCGCAAGGGGGATGATCGCGGCCTGGTTGACGGCGGGAGTGATGGACCGAGGTCGGTTCGCCCCGACCGAGCGGGGCAGCCCGCAGGGCGGGGTGATCAGCCCCGTGTTGATGAACGTCGCCTTACACGGGATGGAGCAGGCCGCCGGAGTCCGCTATATCCGCACCGGCGCCAACGCCGGGACGGCGAGACCGGGCTCACCGGTCGTGGTCAGATACGCCGATGACCTTGTGGCCCTGTGTCACTCGCGTGAGCAGGCCGAACAGGTCAAGGCACGGCTGGCCGAGTGGCTGGCGCCCAGGGGTCTGGCCTTCAATGAGGACAAACCCGTGTGGTGCACCTCGACGAGGGGGTGGACTTCCTGGGATTCAACGTCCGCCGCTACCGCGGCAAGCTGCTGATCAAACCGAGCAAGGCGGCCGTGAAACGGATCCGGGCACGGCTGAGCGCCGAGATGAGAGACCTGCGCGGCCACAACGCCCAGATGGTCCTCATCCGGCTCAACCCGATCATCCGGGGTTGGTCGGCCTACTACCGGCATGCGGTGTCCGCCCGGGTGTTCAACGAGTTGGACTCCCACGTGTGGAAGCTCACCTACAAGTGGGCGAATTTCATTCATCCGCACAAGGGGAAACGCTGGATCACCTCTCGGTACTTCGGCGCGTTCAACTCGTCCCGGCGAGATCGATGGGTTTTCGGCGATCGCGACAGCGGCGCCTACCTGATCAAGTTCGCCTGGACGAAGATCACCCGGCACACGTTGGTGAAGGGATGGGCGTCCCCGGACGACCCGGCCCTGACCGACTACTGGGCGGTGCGGCGACGTCGCGGGAGACCCCCGCTGGACCGCACCCGGTTGCGGCTACTCCTCAAACAGCGTGGACGCTGCCCGCTCTGCGGCGAGCCGCTGCTCCACGCCGATGCCGAGCCGCAACACCCCGACGACTGGGCACTGTGGATCACAGCGACCAGTAAGGCGATCCGTCACCATGCGATCACCCTGGATCCGGGACCAGGGACACCGGAGGAACGCATCGCATTCCGCCTCCTCCACACTCACTGCCGACGCCGCCTCCCAGCCGGCTCCGGCAGTGAATCAGCACCTTCTGCACCCTGACCTGAACGCCTTCAGGGCTTGCTTGAGCCCGGTGCGTCGAAACGGCGCACGCCGGGTTCTGAGGGGGCCCCGGCGCGGCGACGCGTCGGGGCTACCCGACTACTGGGCCGTCGATGCGTTGGCTGAGCTCGGCGCGTCGGTACACCTGGCGCATCCGCTCGGGGTCAAGGCGTTCTCGTACCGGCGGGTCAAAAATGATCAACGTAACGCCGCCGATCTGGCGGATCTGTTGCGGATGGGGCGCCTGCCGCACGCCTGGATCGCGCCACCGGACACCCGGGAGCTGCGAGAGCTGGTGCGGCACCGGGCCAAACTGGTCGCGATGCGATCCCGATGTAAGGCCGAGGTGCATGCCGTGCTG
>DATMOQ010000014.1:0-6278 GCA_035568195.1 Gemmatimonadales bacterium | reverse complement strand
GGCGCTCTACCGGGACGAGCTGGTCATCTCCACCAAGGCCGGATACCGGATGTGGCCGGGGCCGTACGGAGAATGGGGATCGCGCAAGTATCTGCTCTCGAGCCTGGACCAGAGCCTGCAGCGGATGGGGATCGAGTACGTGGACATCCTCTATCACCACCGCCCCGATCCGGACACGCCGCTCGAAGAATCGATGGGCGCGCTGGCGCAGGCGGTCCGGAGCGGACGGGCGCTCTACGCGGGGATCTCCTCCTACACGCCCGAGCAGACCCGACAGGCCCAGGCGATTCTGCAAAGTCTGGGTGTGCCCTGTCTCATCCATCAACCCAAGTACAGCCTGTTCGTGCGGGGGCCGGAGAATGGCCTGCTGGAGACGCTGGCGGAGGAGGGAATCGGGTGCATCGCGTTCTCCCCGCTGGCGCAGGGGCTTCTTACCGACCGCTACTTGAACGGCATCCCGTCGGATTCACGGGCCGCCAAGCCGCACGGCTTCCTCCGGCCCGAGGAGGTCACCGAGAAACGCGTGGATCAGGCGCGGCGCCTGGGTGAGATCGCACGGGCGCGCGGCCAGACGCTGGCGCAGCTCGCCATCGCGTGGGTGCTCCGGGACCCCGTGGTCACCTCCGCATTGATCGGGGCCAGCCGGATCGGCCAGGTCGATGACGCCCTCGGCGCGCTCGCCCAGCGGAAGTTCACCGCCGACGAGCTCCGGGCCATCGATCGCATCGTCGCCTGACCTCAGGCGCCGATCAGGTCGTACACGCGGCGGAAGTCGAGGGAACGTCCCACGCCGCCGTCGAAATGCACGTAAACCGTGACTTGCGTGCCATCCGCGGATTTCACGTAGTCCTCGGTCACCCGGCCCCCTCCCACCACCTCGCGGCTCACGAGAAACGCGTTGCCCAGCCACCGCGCCGTGATGTGAACTTCGGCGGTCGAATCGATGGGTGGGATGACCAGGGTCCGTCCGTCCCCATGGAGCACGAGCGGAGCGGTGTCGGCGCCGAACGTCAGCGCCGAGTCGTCTTGCGCAATCTGGAGCAGGGGCGGACCGTACAGCGCCAGGCGCAGCGCCTGACGGAACGCCTGACGCTGCGAGTCGCTCAGCGCGGGGAGCGCGTTACTCCGGGGCTGGCCGCTTCCGCCGCCGCGCCTCCCGCCTCCCATTCCCCTGCCGCCAAACCCTCCGCCGCTCCCGCCGCTCCCGCCGCTCCCGCTGAACCCCCGCCCGCTCCCGCCACCGGGACGGCCACCGGACCCCCCGGACGAGCCCTGGGGACGGGCGGCGGCGCCCGAGGAATCGAAGGACAGCATCGTGAACGGGTCGTCGCTCTTGGCGATACTCACCCGCCAGAGACCCGTCAGGTCGGCGTGGGCTGGGGGCGTTTGTGCGGGGAGGGGATGGGCCGCGAAGGCCAGGAGGACCGTGAACAGTGTCTGCCGAGTGTCAGGAAATGAGATCATAAAGGAAATACGCGTGAGAGCGGGGAACGGCTGATCGGAGCCCGGCGTATGCTGTATGGTAGAACGGAGGTCGGGAGGACCCCATGATGCTGCCCCTCTTGCTGTTGCTGCAGAGCCCCGCCACGACGGCCGGTCCAACGGCCGATCGTCCCATTCGGGTCTGGATGGACGCCGCCGGGCCCGTGTCTCGCGGGCGCGGGGTCCGGCTGTACGTGCAGGCCGCCACGGCGGGGAATCTGGTGGTCCTCCACTCGCGCACCGACGGCCGCATCGAAGTGCTGTTTCCGGCCCGGCCCACCGACGACCCCCACGTCACCGCCGGCACCTGGGAGGTTCGCGGACCGGGCGACGGTCCCGTGTGGACGGTCTCCGAGCCTGACGGCAGCGGCATGATCCTGGCCGCCCTGACTCCCGACCCAGTCTGGTTCGACGAATTCTCGCACGCGGCGTCCTGGGACCCGGATGCGCTGCGGCCCTCGTGGAGCGGGGCCGACGCCGCCGGCGGCATGCAGGACATCGTCCAGCGGATGCTTGGCGACGGCGGGTTCACCTATGACGTGTTGACCTACACGGTGGCGCCGACGGCCATCGCCCAAGCGGAGCCGCAGACGGCGGACACGGGACTTACGCCGCCGACCATCGACAACACGGAGCCGAACCTGGACGTCACCACGTGCGGCGTGACGGTGGAGTGCGGGCTGCTCGGCGAGCCGCTGTTCCTGGGGCGGTCATTCCGCCAGCACCGGTTCGCCCGTCCCCTGCCTTCTGAAGCTCCGTCGTCGGCTGCTCCGACGCGCGCAGTGGCCTCGATGGTCTTCCCGATTCATCCGGCGCCCCTGCCGTCGCAACCGGGACCGATCGTGCCCCGGCGCCGCATGATCCCGGATGTAGCGGTCCGGACGCTCGCTTCGCGTCCCGTGCCCGGCGCCGATCGCGGCCGCCTTGCCGGCGCCGCGCCCTCGGCCCGTTCGGCGCTGGTGCTGCGGTACGTGCGCCCGCCCGTCGTGACCCCGGCACCGGAAGTGCCCGGCGCATCGCTCGCGCCCGCCGCCGCTCTTTCGCGTCCCGCCCCAGTGGGTACCGTCGCGGCGGCGATGCCGATGCGGACCGGCGGGTTGATGCTGATGTCGCGCGCAATGCCGTCCCGCGCCGCGGCCCCAGTTACCCGGGCTGCTCCGCGGACGGCGGCACCACAGAGCCACGGCACGACGGGCGGTTGGATGGTCGCGCCGATGCGCCCGCGCGGCCGCTAGGCCGTTCTCCGCTCAGTCGGTCTGGAGTCGATACCCCACACCGATTTCGGTCGTGAGGTGACGGGGCCGCGTGGGCTCCCGCTCCAGCTTGTGCCGCAGTTGCGTCATGTGCACCCGCAGACTGGGTGTTTGATCGGCTGCGTGCGGCCCCCACACTTCTTTCACCAGTTGGCGATGGGTCATCACCCGGCCCGGGTGCCGCACCAGCGTGGCCAGCAGGCGGTACTCGGTCGGCGTCAGGTGCACGGGCTGTGGTCCGAGGCGCACCTCCCGCTTCTCCAGATCCACGCGGACGTCCCCGAAATCGCACACCGAGTCCCGCCCCGCCCCCTCGGGCCGGGCCGCGTGCCGTAACGCGACACGCAGTCGGGCCAGCAGCTCTTCGACGCCGAATGGTTTCGTGAGGTAGTCGTCGGCGCCGGCGTCGAGCGCCGTCACCTTGTCTTCCTCGCGACCCCGCGCGGAGATGACGATGATGGGTGTCCGGGACTGGATGCGGATGCGCCGGGTGACGTCGATGCCGTCCCCGTCCGGGAGGCCCAGATCGAGGAGGATCACATCCGGGTGATGGCCGGCCTGGAGCGTGAGGGCTTCGCGGGCGGTGGATGCCTCGACCGGACGATACCGGTGCTGCGCGAGCGCCGTGCGGAGGAACGAGAGCATCTGCGGGTCGTCTTCGACCACCAGCACGACCGGCAGCGGCTCCGCCATGTCGGAAAAACTACTCGATGGTCGGAGGCGCGGGAATGTCGGGGCCGGTGAGCGGCAACGTGAAGTGAAATGCCGCCCCCCCACCCGAGCGGTTCTCGACCCAGATCCGGCCCCCGTGCGCCGTGATAATCCCCCGGCAAATGGTGAGGCCCAGGCCCACGCCGCCGCCCGCGGGTGCGCCGGCCGAGCGGTAGAACTTCTCGAAGATCCGGTCCTCTTCTCCCGGCGGAATTCCCGGCCCGCGATCGGCCACACTCACCCGCACGACGGCGCCGTCCGTGGTCGCCGAGATGTCGATCGGTGCGTCCGCGGGCGTGTACTTGATCGCGTTTTCCAGGAGATTGACGAAGACCTGCTCCATCAGCACCGCGTCGACCGGCACGAGGGGAAGGTCGGCCGGCAGGTCCACGCTCACGGCCCGGGTCTTGAGGCGGTCTCCCAGCCGGATGAGGGCTACCCCCAGGGGCTCCTCGAGCGGCTGCCACTCCCGCTGGGTGCGCAGGGCCCCGCTCTCCACGCGGATCATGTCCAGCAGATTCCCGATGAGGCGATTCATCCGCTGGGACTCGTCGAGGATGGCGGTGAGCAGGCTTCGGCGCGCCTCTCCCGCCAACGGAGCCTTCTCGTCCAGCAGGGTGCCCGCCGCTCCGGTGATCGCCGCGAGTGGCGTCCGCAGATCGTGGGAGAGGGACGAAAGCAGTGAGGTGCGCAACCGCTCCGCTTCGACCTCGATCTGCTCCCGCTGGGCCCGCTCGGCCAGGAGGGCCCGCTCCACGGCCAGGGCCGCCTGTCCGGCGAAGGCTTCGAGGAGCCGCACCGCCATCGGGTCGTCGAAGGCGGCCGGATCGGCGGGCCGGATGCCCAGGACGCCCACGGTCCCCAGGGCCGCGATCAGCGGCCGGTACATCGCCTGAGCCGCGGGCAGCGTGTCGGTGGAGCGCCCCGCGGGGCGGCCGCGGTCGAATACCCACTGGGCCACGCCACGCTCCTTCTCGTCGATCATGTACCCGGGGGGCGCGTCCGCTGGTGGCGCCACCCGTTGCGCAGCGTCCGGGAGCAGAATCTGGATCTCCGCCCCGAAGCTGGTTCTCAGATGACGCTCCGCGATGACCAGCACCTCGGCGCGATCGCGGGCCGCCGCCAGCTCCCGGCTCATGGCGTACAGTGCTCCCGTACGGCGCTCGCGCTGGCGGGCGGCGTCGGCCTGTTCGCGGATCCGGAGCGTCAAGCCCGAGATCACGAGGGCGATGCCCAGCATCACGCCGAACGTGATGAGATACCGCAGGTCGGTGACGGCGAACGTGTAATAGGGCGGGATGAAAAAGAAATCGAAGCAGGCGATGCCGAGCAGCACCGCCGCCAGCGAAGGCCCGCGCCCATAGCGGGAGGCGACGAGGCCCGCGCCAAGGAGGTAGACCATGGCAACGTCGGTCACGGTGAGGAACCGGAAGACCACGGCGCCGAGCAGGGTGCACGCCGCGATGGCGAGCGCGGCGGCCAGGTATTCGCGGGAGGGAGACGGCTTACCGGCCGGCCGCCGGCGGCCGGGGCGATCGTCCGGCACCTCTCCGGTCATGACGTACACGTCCACGTCGCCGCTCCCGCGGACCAACCGGTCGAGGGTGGCGCCGAAGATCTTGTCCCGCCAGCGGGAGTGCGTCGGTTTGCCCACGATGATCTTGGTGACGTTCCGGCCCCGGGCGTACGCGAGCACCTCGGCGGCGACGTCGTGTCCCGACAGCGTGGCGGTCTGGGCGCCCAGCTCCTGTGCCAGCTGGAGGTTCTGGGCCAGGGCGGCCCGGTCGGCTTCCGAAATGGTCTGGTCGGGAGATTCGACGTACACCACCAGCCAGTCGCACTGGAGGCTCGCGGCCATCCGCTTGCCGGCGCGGATCAGCCGGGCACCGGCGGGGTTGGGGCCGATGCAGACCAGGAGGCGCTCGCCCGCGGGCCAGACCTCGCGGATACCGTGCTCCTCGCGGTACCCCCGCATCTGCGCGTCCACCCGCTGGGCGGTGCGGCGCAGCGCCAGCTCGCGGAGGGCGATGAGATTGCCCTTGCGGAAGAACTGCTCCAGCGCGTGCGCCGCCTGCTCCGGCACATAGACCTTGCCTTCGCGCAGGCGGGCCAGCAGATCGTCCGCCGAGAGGTCCGCCAGCTCCAGCTCGTCGGCCTCGTCCAGGATCGAGTCGGGAACGGTTTCCCGGACCTTGACCTGCGTGATCTGCGCCACGATGTCGTTCAGGCTCTCGAGGTGCTGAACGTTCAGTGTGGTAGAGACGTTGATCCCCGCGGCGAGCAGCTCCTCGACATCCTGGAAGCGCCGGGTGTGCCGGGAGCCGGGGGCGTTGGTGTGGGCCAGCTCGTCCACCAGGATGACGCCCGGCCGGCGGGCCAGCGCCGCATCGAGGTCGAATTCTTCGAGTGTCACGCCGTGGTACTGGAGAGACCGGCGGGGGAGGACGTCGAGTCCGTCGAGCAGCGCCGCGGTCTCGCGACGGCCGTGCGTCTCGACGACACCCACCAGCACGTCGACGCCGGCGCGGCGTTTGGCACGCGCCTCCTCGAGCATCGCATAGGTCTTCCCGACGCCCGGAGAGGCGCCGAAGAAGATCTTGAGGTGACCCCGGCCCGCGCGGCGCTCTTCCTCGCGGGCTCGCGCGAGGAAGGCTTCGGGGTCGGGGCGGCGGTCGCTCATGCGCTCAAAGCTAGAGCCAGGGCTAGAGCTTGATCAGCAGGGCGACATTGAGGCGGGTCTCGGATTTCCGGAGATCAGGTTGAAAGCCCGCCACTACTGAGCCGGCTGAGCCCTGGTTGCCGGCCGGAGGCGTGACGCCCCCGGCCCCGGCG
>DATMOQ010000013.1:0-2722 GCA_035568195.1 Gemmatimonadales bacterium | reverse complement strand
TCATACAGCCGCTGCGCCGTGGACATCGTGTACTTGGCGGAGAAACCCAGCTTGCGGGATGCCTCCTGCTGCAGCGTCGTGGTGCGGAACGGCGCGTACGGCGCCCGCCGGTACGGCTTGCGCTCCACGCTGGCAACGGCGAACTCCGCGCTGTCCAGGCGCCGGGCCAGCGCCCCGGCGCTGTCGCCGTCCAGGATGAGCGGGACGCCGTTGCGGTCCGCCTGGCTTCCCGCCGCGGCACGCAGGGTGCCGTCCGGGGTGAAGTCCCGCCCCTGCGCGATCCTGCGGCCGTCCAGCGCCGACAACCGTGCGGGGAAGGAGGAAGGCTCGTCCTGGGCCTGCGTATTGCCGCGATCTCCTGCTGGTGCGCCGGAGCGGTCAGCCGTTGCGGGGACCGTCGTGAAGACCGCCTCAAGATCCCAGTACTCGGCGGGGCGGAACGCGATGCGCTCCCGCTCCCTGGCCACCACGAGGCGGGTGGCGACCGACTGGACCCGGCCCGCGGACAGCCGGGGCATGACCTTCTTCCACAGCACCGGCGAGACCTCGTACCCGTACAGGCGGTCGAGCACCCGCCTGGTCTGGTACGCGTCCACCAGGCCTTGGTCCAGGTCGCGGGGGTGGGCCACCGCTTCGGCGATCGCCTGGGGGGTGATCTCGTGGAAGACCATGCGGCGGTAGGGGATCCGGGGCTTGAGCTCCTCGAGCAGGTGCCAGGCGATTGCCTCGCCCTCGCGGTCCTCGTCCGTCGCGAGCAGGAGTTCATCGGCGCCCTTGAGCGCCTGCTTGAGCTTCGCGACCTGGGACTTCTTGTCCGCGTGCACCACGTACAGTGCCTCGAAGTCGTGGTCCACGTCCACGCCGAGCCGCGCCCACGGCTCCTTGCGGAGCTTGACCGGAATCTCGGCTGCCTTGTCAGGCATGTCCCTGATGTGGCCGATGCTCGACTCCACCACGTAGTCCCGGCCCAGGTACCCGGCGATCGTGCGCGCCTTAGCTGGGGACTCGACGATGACCAGGCGATGGCCGCCGCTCGGCGCGGCAGCATCTTGCCGCGCAGCGCCTCGTGGGCTACTCCGCCGTCCCGCCGCGCCCTTGGCTGCGGTTGGAGTCTTTGCTGGCACGCCCCTCACCTTCTAGCCCCGGTACCCTTGTCCAGCGTGTCATGCTGGACCAAATTCAGGGTCCCTACGTCCGTGTTTCCAACTCTCATCCCCCCACCCGTGTTCCCGGCGGGGTTTGATACTCCCCCCGGAGGTGCCCCGACTTGCGCCGGGAAGCCTCCTGCCATCGAGCGCCCCGTGCCCCCTGTGCGCAAAGGACACCAATGCCCGAGTATTCCTACCGCGTGGTTTACCTTTCCCGCGACACGTCACGGGACGCTGCCCGGCGCATCCTGACGGATCACGCCGAGCACGGGGACTGGGAACTCGCCCGGATACGGCTCTACGCTGATGGGAGCAGGAAAGCTACCCTGCGGCGCCAGATCATACGCGCAGTTCGCACCCGCTGATGTCCACGTCCGGCGAAATCGGGAAACGTTCCGCGCTCTTGCCCCTCAGCCCGGGCCCCAATCTGTCTCCCGGCGCGGCCCTCAGCAGCGGTCAAGGAAGTCGTCGAGCACGCGCACGCCGAACCTGAGCGCGTCGACAGGAACCCGCTCGTCCACACCATGGAACATGCCGAAAAAGTCCAGGTCAGCAGGCAGGCGCAGGGGCGCGAACCCGAAGCAGCGAATCCCCAGTCTGCTGAAAGACTTCGCATCTGTCCCACCGGAGAGGCAATACGGAACGACCTTGGCTGACGGGTCCTCCTCGAGGAGCGCTGCCGTCATGGCCGCGGAGAGCGGGCCGTCGAAATCTGTCTCCACCGCTATGTCATGGTGGATGAACTCGCGCTGGACGCCGGGCCCGAGCAGGCCGTCGATCTCCGCCAGCAGCTCGTCGCCGTAGCCGGGCACGAAACGGCAGTCCACCTCGGCCGTGGCCAGGCCGGGGATGACGTTCACCTTGTAACCCGCGTTCAGCACCGTGGGATTCGAGGTGTTGGACACGGTCGCGCCGATCATCCGGGCAAGCGGGCCCAGCTTCTCCAGCACCTGCCGCGCGTCCGCTTCCTGGCTCATGCCGAGCGCCTCGGCGGCCGCGCCGAGGAACGCCTGCGCCGCCTGGGTGAGCCGCAGCGGCCACTCGTGCCGGCCGATCCTGGCGACCGTCTCGGCCAGTTCGGCCACCACGTTGCGCGAGACCTTCATGGACCCGTGCCCGGCCGGGCCGCGCAGGCTAAGCCGCAGCCACGCTATCCCCTTCTCGGCGGTCTGCAGCAGGTAGAGGCGCTGACCGTCGAGCGTCGCGCTGAACCCGCCGACCTCGCCGATCGCCTCGGTGACCCCTTCGAACAGGTCCCGGTGGCTGTCCGCCAGATACCGCGCGCCCCAGACGCCGCCCGCCTCCTCGTCGGCCAGGAAGGTGAGCACCACATCGCGGGGCGGCCGCCGTCCCCCACGCAGCCGCTGCCGGATCACCGCCAGGACCATGGCGTCCATGTCCTTCATATCGACGGCGCCGCGGCCCCAGACCTCGCCATCGGAGACCTCGCCGGAGAACGGGTGCACGGCCCAGTCCGCCGGGTCGGCGGGCACGACGTCGAGGTGACCGTGGATGAGCAGGGCCGGGCGGCCCGGGTCCGTTCCGGCGATCCGGGTGACGACGCTAGCCCGGCC
>DATMOQ010000012.1:0-4960 GCA_035568195.1 Gemmatimonadales bacterium | reverse complement strand
GTCCAGGAGCACCGCTTAGCTGGAGGGGCCTTACTTCTTGCCGAGTTGCGCTCGTGCAGCGGCAACGAGCTCCGCATTGGTGTGCGCGTGACCGGCGAGGCCCCAGCCGCCGTCGGGCGCTTCGGTGAGCAGCACCCAGATCCGCTCCGTCACCGACGCACTGGTCGCCGCCGCGGCCGCGATCCGCGTCAGCTCGGCGACCACGGCGACCTGCTTGTCCCGATCCAGGCCCCCGGCGTTGGTCAGCACCTGGATCCGGATGCAGGCCGAGTCTCCGTCGACGTTCGACAGGCTGTCGGGCGGCAGCTCGTGCAGGAACGCCGCCGTGTTCTGGCGGAACAGGGGGATGTTCGGCACGCGCTCGATCGTCATCACCGCCGTCGCCAGGTCCCGCACGAGCTTCGCGCCGTCCCGAAACGTGCCGGTCGGCGCGTAGACGTCGATCATCGGCATGCTAGTGGCTCGCGCTCTCGATTACCTGGGCGACGTCCTGCGCCCGCGCGATGAACACGAGATGCCCCGCGGGCAGCTCGGTCACATGTGCATTCATCCGTTTCGCCATGAAGCGCTCGAGCTCCGGGTTGATCGCGTGATCCTGCGTCGCGACCACGAACCAGGACGGCACGGTTTTCCAGGCCGGCGCGACGGCGAGCGCTTCACCCAGGGCGCTTCCGGCGATCGGCTTCTGCGCCGTCGCGAACGCTCGCGCCTGCGGGAGCGGCAGGCCATTGGCGAACACCTCGGGATACTTTGCCGGGTCGATGTAGAGGAAGCCCGCCGCGTCCGGGGCCAGCGCCTTGCCGAGCCCGAGATCGGGGTAGCGTTGCAGCAGGGCGCCGAGGGCTTCACCCGAATCGGGGGCGAACGCCGCCACATAGACCAGCGACTTGACGTTGGGGTTGCCGGCGGCGGCGGCGGTCATCACCGCGCCGCCATAGGAGTGTCCGACGAGGACGATGGGCCCCTGCTGCGCGTCGAGGACGCGTTTGGTCGTCTCGATGTCTTTGGCGAACGAAAAGAGTGAGTTCTGCACCGCCACGACCCGGTACCCGCGGGCTTGCAGCACACGCGTCACGTCGTACCACCCGCTGGCATCCGCCCACGCGCCGTGCACGAGGACGATGGTCGGCTTGGCGGCCGCGGCCTGATGACCCGCGGACTGCGCCGGGAGCTGCGTCGCCGCTGCAAGGACGGCGAGTGCGACGAAAGCAAACCGCGTCATGACTCCTCCTGAAGTTGGTCTCCACGCTCTCACAGCCGCTCCCCCTCCACCCCTTCCCGAAGGGCAAACGTCGCGCCACGGCGATGTCGCGCCCACACCACGGGTTACGTGATGGAGAAATGCTGATGCTCAGAAAATGCTGAGCATCGTCTAGCGGGGTCGGAATTTCAGCTTGTCGATGCGCAGGGCACGAATTTTGGAATCGAGGGTCTGGCGCGGCACGCCGAGCTTCGCGGCCGCGCCTTTGGGACCCGCGACCCGGCCATTGGTCGCGGCCAGCGCGGTCTCTATGATGGCCCGTTCCTGCTCCCCGGCCGGGGGCGGTGCTTTGAGCGTCAGCCACGAGTCGTCGATCGAGAGCGTGTCACTGTCGCACAGCACCACCGCTCGCTCGATCACGTTCTGCAGCTCGCGCACATTGCCGGGCCACCCATACGCCTGCAACAGTGCCATCGTGCGCTTCTCGACGCGCGCGATTTTCTTACCGGCCCGCTTCGCGAACCGCTCCACCAGGTACTCGACGAGGACGGGCACGTCGCCCGCGCGGTGCCGCAGCGCCGGGACCGAGATCGGGAACACGTTCAAGCGGTAGAACAGATCGGCGCGGAAGGCACCGCGCGCGACCGCACCCTCGAGATCCTGATGAGTGGCGACGATGACACGTACGTCCACCGCGATGGGATGACTGCTGCCGACCCGTTCGATTTCCCGCTCCTGCAGCACCCGCAACAGCGCCACCTGCGCTTCCAGGGGCAGGTCGCCCACTTCATCGAGCAGCAGGGTGCCGCCCTCCGCTGCCTCGAAGCGGCCGAGTCTCCGTTGCAGCGCGCCGGTAAAGGCGCCCTTCTCGTGGCCGAACAGCTCCGAGGCGATGAGCGACGTCGGAATCGCCGCGCAGTTCACGCGGATGAAGGCGCGACTCGCGCGGCGTGAGCGCTTGTGGATCGCCCGCGCGATCAGCTCCTTGCCGGTGCCGGTCTCGCCGAGGATGAGGACGGTGGAATCGGTGGGAGCGACCTTGGCGACCTGCTCGAGAACGTGGCGGAGTGACGCGGAAGGGCCCACGATCTCCTCGAACATGGAGGTGCGGTCAATGTCTTCGCGCAAGGCAAGATTCTCATTGCGCACGCGGTCTTCGGCCCGTTTGCGATCATCGATGTCCGTGCCCGTCGCGTACCAGCGCACCGTTCGACCCTGCGCGTCCCGAACCGGGTTGTACTGCACGAGGAACCATCGATAGAGCCCGTCGTGGCGTCGCGCGCGTTGCTCGAGCTCAAAGGGCACACCACGCGCCAGGGCGTCCCGGCGCTCCTCCTGGAGGCGCGTCACGTCCTCCGGATGAAACACCCGCGTACGGAAGGCGGCCGAGGTCACCTCGGTGATCGTGAGGCCGGTGTACTGGAGCAGCGAGCGATTGCCGTAAAGCGGTTGCCCATCGGGACTCAGTACGGCAATCGTTTGCGGAATGGCGTCGACGATCTCTCGCGCCTCCTGCTCGGACGACTTGAGTCCCTCCATGTCGGCCAATGCTATGCATTGCCTCGCTGATCGCAATGACCGCTTGCTCTTCATCCGGATCCGGTGCCGTTTTCAGGCACCTTCTTCGGGGAGCCTGTCCCATGTCCTTCTTCACCACCAGCCGGCGGGGATTCGTCGGCACCGTCGCCGCGCTCGGTCTCTTCGACCTGGTCCCCGGCGTGGCATCAGCCCAGGCGCAGGCGCCCGGAGACCGTTGGCTCGATGGCATCAAAGGCAGGCACCGCATGCTGCTCGACGTGCCGGAGCCCGATGGCGGAACCGCGCTGCGGCACTGCCGCGCCTTCCTGGATACCTGGAAGGAGGCGTATGGCGTGCCGGCGAGCGACGTGAGTCTGGTGGTGACCCTGTACGGCCACACGACCCCCTGGGGCGTGACGGATCCGATGTGGGAGAAGTACAAACTCGGCGCCGCCATCGGCATCACCGACTCGGCCACCAGCGCCCCGCTGGTGCGGAACTGGTTCGCGCATCCGCAGCCTGGGGACCCGGTGGGAGACGGCACGCCGGACACCTCGATGGAGGCGCTCCAGCGCCGCGGCGTAGTGTTCCTGCTCTGCAACAACGCGTTGAGGCGGTGGTCGTCGCGCCTCGAGAAGAGCGGGCTGGGGACCGCGGCCGACATTCACGCCGACCTGACGGCCCACGCGGTGCCGGGCGTGATGATCGTCCCGGACGTACTGATCGCCATGACCAAGGCCCACGAGCACGGCTTTGCGACCGTGCGGTCCTGAGGGCGCCTGGGTGGAGTACCGTCCTGAGGAGCCCGTCGCTAAATTGGGGGCTCGTCGGACTGCCTGAGTAGCTCAGTGGTAGAGCACCGCATTCGTAATGCGGGGGTCAGGGGTTCAAGCCCCCTCTCAGGCTCTGCATGCGGCTGTTTGCGACGCCCCGCCGGCGTCGAGCATCTCCTCCAGAGCACCCACTCTGGAGGATTTTTCATGCCCCGTTTCGCTTCGCTCGCCGTCCTGTTACTCCCTGTTCTGACCGCCTCCGCTCGGGCTCAGGCGACGCATCCTGCCGTCTGCGCGAAGGGGGTGCGGACCTACAATGATCTCAAGGACGTACCGACGCCGTTCGACTCCCTGAGGCTGCCGCCCGGACCGCCCATTCGCGTGAACAGTCCGGAGGAGGCGGATGCCGCGGACGTCGAAATGCGCCGCCGCGCCGGGGCCATTGGAGCCACGGGTCTCGTGGTGACGGAGGTGATCGATGACGACGGGAACTCGCGGACGGTACACCGGCGGGTGATTCCGGTCTTCGTACCCGCGGACACCGCCCGCGCCTACACGGCCTGCCGGGGTTGACGCCGGGATCAGGCCTCGGCGGGAATGCTGAGCTTGAACCCCTTCGACTTGAGCTGGGCCGCAAAGCCGGTCTTCTCGACCGCCTTCATGTAGGCTTCGTCTGGTTCGACCTGCTTTTTCTCGACCAGCTCGAGGAGCGCGTCGTTCAGCGTGATCATCCCCAGCTTCTTGCTGGTCTGGATGATCGACGGGATCTGGAAGGTCTTACCTTCGCGGATCAGATTGGAAATGGCCGGGGTGGTGAGGAGGATCTCCCGCGCCGCCACGCGACCGCCGCCGATTTTCTTGCACAGCGTCTGCGCGATCACACCCTTGAGCGATTCCGAGAGCATGATCCGGATCTGCGCCTGACGGTCCGCCGGGAACTGATCGATGATACGGTCCACCGTGGACGGCGCCGTGGTCGTGTGGAGCGTGCCGAACACCAGGTGTCCGGTTTCCGCCGTCTCGAGCGCGATGGCGATGGTCTCGAGGTCCCGCATTTCGCCCACCAGCACGATGTCCGGATCCTCGCGCAGGGCCGCCCGGAGCGCCGACTTGAAGCTCTCGGTGTGGACGTGCACCTGCCGCTGGGTGATCAGGCACTGCTTGTTCTCGTGGACGAACTCGATCGGGTCTTCGATGGTGATGATGTGGTCGGTACGGTGTTCGTTGATGAAATCGATGAGCGCCGCGAGCGTCGTTGATTTACCGCTGCCGGTCGGGCCGGTGACGAGTACGAGGCCCTTTTGCAGGAAGCACAGTTTCTTGATGGTATCGGGCAAGCTCAGGTCTTTGAAGCTAAGGATTTTCGAAGGGATCAAACGGAATACGGCGCCGATGCCGTTACGGTCGGCGAACACGTTACAACGAAAACGCGCCGTGCCACTCAGTTCGTAGGCGAAGTCGGTATCGT
>DATMOQ010000011.1:0-3135 GCA_035568195.1 Gemmatimonadales bacterium | reverse complement strand
TCCTGCTTCTGGATGACGGCGTGATCCGCTACAACAACGATGGTACGGGATCGCGCACGTATCGCCAGGTGGTGCAGGTCTTCAGCCGTGAGGCGGCGGAGCGGTTCGGCGAGCAGTCGTTCGATTACGATTCGAGCCGGGAGCGCCTGACCGTCAACTGGCTCCGAGTCCTGTCCGCCGACGGCAAGGTGATCAGCGACAAGCCGGTGCACGAGCAGGAGGGCATCGCTCCGGTGGCGCAGGAGGCGCCGGTGTATTCCGACGTCCGCGAGCGGCGCGTCTCCCTGGGCGGCGTCGCGCCGAACACCATCGTCGACTACAGCTACACCATCGCAACCACCGCGCCCGTGATGCCCGGGGACTTCCGGAACTCCTGGCGCGTCACCACCGGCCGGCTGGTCCGCCGGTCGCGCTACCTCGTGGACCTTCCCGCCGACCTGAAGCCGACCATCAAGGAACGGAACCTCACCTTCGCGCGGCAGGTGACCCGCGCCAACGGGCGGGCGATATACCTGTGGGCGACGGCGGAGGTGCAGCCCTGGGACGCCGAGCCGTTCATGGCGGACTCGAACGGCGTGGTGCAGACGATCGAGGTGGCGGCGCCCCTGACCTGGGACGACATCGCGAAGTGGTTCGCCGGCCTCTCCAAAGACCGGTTCGCGACCACGCCGGCGCTCGAAACCGCGTTCCACGACCAGCTGGCGGGCGCAAAGACCCAGGATGACTCGCTGCGCGCGGCCGCGCGCTGGGTGTCGCAGGATTTCCGGTACGTGTCGCTCTCGCTCGGGATCGGCGGCTACCAGCCGCGCTTCCCCGCCGACATGCTGACCACGAAATACGGAGACTGCAAGGATAAAGCGACGATGTTCGTCGCCCTGGCGCGCCGGATGGGGCTCAAGGCCTTCCCGGTGCTGCTGTCGAGCGTGGGCGGGGTCGATCGCTCGGTCCCCACCGTGGGCGCATTCGACCACATGATCGCGGCCGTCGAGCGCCCCTGGGGCGGCTATCTGTTCGTGGATCTCACGAGCGACCTGACACCCTACGGGTCCCTGCCGCCGGCGGAACAGGGAGAGTTCGGCCTGCTGGTCCGGCCCGACGGCCGCGCGGAGCAGGTGACCTTCCCGAAGGATTCGATCGGCGCCAATCGGGACGACGACGCCCTGGTGGGAGAGCTCACGGCTGATGGCATGCTCACCGGCCGGTACTCGGAGCTCCAGACCGGCACCCGCCAGTATGGGCTCCGCGGTGCCTTCACCAACGAGCTCGATGCCAACGACCGCAGCCGCCTGGCTCAGCGGATCGCGAGTGAAGTGGTCCCCGATGCCGTGCCCGACTCCCTCGAAGTGTTCGACGGCCGGGACTGGAGCGCGCGGCCCTACGTGCAGCTGACCTTCCACGGCGGGCGTCCCGCGGCGGTCTCGGGCACGACGGACATTCTCACGCTGCCGCTGCACGACTACGCAACCCCGAAGCTCATCACCGATCTGGCCGGCCGCGGACCCCGCCGCTTCCCCATCGATTTCTGGTCGGAGGCGGGGGCGCCGCACGAGGAATCGTCCTCCCTCGAGGTGACGCTGCCGGTGGGATGGAAGGCGCAGCTGCCCGGGAACGTCGACGCCGCCAGCATCTTCGGGCGCTACACCGCCGAGTACCGGCAGGATGGGCGCGTGCTGCGCATCACCCGGCGGCTGATGGGGGCCCCCGGCGTCCAGCCGCCCTCCCGCGTCGGCGATCTCCTGGACTGGCTGAAGCGCATCGGGGTCGACGACGTGAAGTATCTGGTGCTGAACCGCGCTCCCTGAAACGCGAACCGGGGTGCGAACCGTGTCGGTCCGCACCCCGGTCGAGTTTTCCATCCGGCGTCCTGCGTTACTTCATGATCAGCATCTTCTTGGTAAACCGCTGTCCGTCCACCACCAACTGATAGATGTACACGCCCGAGGAGGCCTGCTGCCCTCCGCGCACGTTGCCATCCCAATAGGCGGTGTAGGAACACCCCGCAGGGTTGGTACAATCCATCGGTTGTCCGTCGAGCGGCTGATCGGTCCCCTGGAGAATCGGGATCGCGACCAGCTGCGCGAGCACGTTGTAGATCTTCAGTGAGACCGTCGGCCGGTGGCCATTCACGAACAGATTCCCGCCCAGCGTAAAGGGAATCGTGGTCGCCGGGTTGAACGGGTTCGGGTAGTTCTGTCGCAACTCCGCCGCGGGCTTGGAGGCCGTACCCTGCTCCGCCCGCGCCTGTCCCCTTGCCCCACCCGTCGCAATGGCACACAGCCCGAGCCCCAGTGCTGCCCAGGCATACCGCTTCATCGAAACTCCTGTCGAACGAGAAAGGCGCGTTAGACCCTGCTCCTTTGGATGACGGATTCCTTCATGCTGCACGTTTTCAATCTACAGCTACGCAAGAACTTAGAGCGTTTTTCAGCCGGGTGTCAAGCGGGTCAGAACCCGGGTGTCCCCTTCCCGGCGAGTCACCCCCCGCCGGTCCGCCCACTCCAGGAGCGGAATCAAGTACTTACGAGTCAAGCCGAGTCGATCTCGAAGAATCGCGGGCGTCACCGGCCCCACCTGGCGGATCACCTCCTCGAGGGCTCGCTGAAAGCGCGCGAGCGCTTCCGGAGCCGCAAACCGATCCTGGTCGACCTGTGCTACCCCGCCCCCTCGCAGGAGATGCGCCAGGAGCGCGAGCACCGGCAAGCCCGGGAATTCGCTCTCCAACTCGGACACGGTCGGAATGCGCCATTCGGCGGCGGCGAGATGCGCCGAAATGCGACCGGCGTCGCCGTCCGCCCGCGCCGCCACGGCGGCCCGCCATCCGGGCCGACGTACCACGCTCCCCTCGACCTCCAGAATCCCCTTTCGAGCCGCGAGATCGAGCACCTGGTCGCCCACCGCTTCGCTGACGGGCATCCCGCCACCCACGGCCGCCCGCAGCGCCTGTAGCGACATCCCCGCGTCGAGCGGATGCGCCGCATGGTGCAGGTCTAACACGCTCGCGAGCCGCTCCGCCTCCTTGGACGCCGCGGCGCGGGACACCAGCCGGTCTCCCGCCGTCAGCACGCCTTTGCCGGCGTCACCCACCACCGCCGGCACCCGCTCAGGAAGGATGCCGAGACGCACCGGAAGGTCGCC
>DATMOQ010000010.1:0-2014 GCA_035568195.1 Gemmatimonadales bacterium | reverse complement strand
CCCAGGAGCGCGAGGATCTCCCCCCGCTCGATGCCCAGGGACACGGGGCCGACGGTGACCGTGTCGCTGAAGCGGACCCGGAGGTCATGGACGGTCAGAAAACTCACGGGGCCCTGCCGCGGCCGCGGATCTGCTCGTCCCAGTAGCGCATCCAGTCGCCGCCGTGGACCGCCATGACGTCCCAGTCCATGTCGACCGCGGGCACCATCTGCCGGCGCACCTCGCGCGCCCACTCGGGCAGCGAGTCGGCGGGCAAATCCTGACGGGCGGGGAGGCGGTAGGCGTCGCGCGTGGCCAGGAGCTGGGCTTCGGCGGACCCGATCCACTCCTCCCAGAGCCGGGCCGCGGCCTGGTGGCGCGCGCCCTTGACGATCCCGATCGCATCCTCGATCACCGGCGTGCCGCTCTTCGGGAACACGTACCCGAGCTGCAAGCCCTCGCGCCGGCTGAGCAGAATGTCCGGGAGATCCCAGATGGTGATGAGAGCTTCCTGGCGCACGATCTTCTGGTCGAGGAGGGTGCTGTTGAGCACGTACTCCTTGGTCTGGGCATCCAGCCGTTTGAGCCAGGAGAACGCCGCGAGCGTGTCCGGGCCGCGCTTCAGTCCCCGCTCGATCAGGAGTCCCCACACGGCTCGCATCGTTCCCGAGGTGAGGGGGTCCTTGATGAGGATCTTCCCCTTCCACTTGGGATCGAGCAGGTCGTCCCAATCCTGCGGCGCCTGCGCGGGGGTCAGGGCCTGATCGGCGTAGACGATGACCGCCGGCGTTTCGTAGGCGGCGAAATACAGATCGTGGGGTCCCTGCCCATGCGGCGCGATCGTCCCCGCCCACGTCGGGCGGAACGGCTCCAGGAGCGAGTCCTGCACGCCGCGCGCGAAGATGGTGGCGGGCCCGCCGAACCACAGGTCGGCCTGCGGGTTGGCGCGCTCAGACCGGACCCGGTCGTACACCTCCTGCGAGCCCATGTCGAGCCAGTGCACCGCGATTTCGGGATGGATCTGCTCGAAGCGCTTCTGCAGGAGAGTGAGGAGATCGCGGCCGTGGGGAGAGTAAATCACGAGGGGAGTCCTGCCGCCCCCGGAACACCCTGCCAGTACGAGCGCCAGAACGCCCACGAGAAAGGAGCAGGGAGCGGGGAGCGGTCGGCCTCCGCAAGGTGCCAGCTCCGTGTTGCGGGCCGGGGCTCTCACTTCAGCGACTTCGACCGCTCCCCGCTCTCCGCTCCCCTTATGGGACATGCGTCGGCGTGAGCGCGAGGAGATTGGCAAAGAGCCGATACGCCCCGACGACGCCGGCGGGAAGCTCCCGGAAAAAGGCGAGACCCGTGTACACGTACGTTCCCCGGCCCAGCGGCGCGACCAGCAGGCCCCCCGCGAGGGGAGGATCCCCGGGGTCGTGCATGCTCAGCACCGGGTGATACGTCGAATCCCAGTCGTGTGCGAAGTACAAACCGCGCTCCTGCACCCATCCCTGCCAGTCACTCGGACCCACCACATTGGGGGCCTTGAGCACCCGCGACGCGGTGTCGAGCACCGTGACTGCGGCGGTTTCGTCGGTCACCCGGTCGTGCGGGCTGGCGATCGACATCGGGAACGGCGCAAAGCCTCCCCGGATGAACGGGTATTGCTGGTACTGCACCACCACCAGGCCGCCGGCCCGGACGTAGTCCAACAGGCGCCCGTTGTTGGCCACCAGCGCGGTGTCGGTCTCATACGCCCGGCTCCCGATCACGATCGCGTCGTACCGGGAGAGGTTGCCGCGCGCCAGGCTGTCGGGGCCCAGAATTTCGATCGGCAAGCCCACGGCCGAGAGCGCTTCGGGCACGCGATCGGAGGCCCCGCGGACGTAGCCGATGCGCGAGAGGGCCGGCAGGGTGATCGGCGCTACCCGGATCTCCGCCACCGAGGGATGGACCGTCGCCCGCGGCTCGATATGGGGGTAGTCGATCACCGAGAGCGCGCCGTCACTCACCGAGCGATCGGCACCTCGCACCGACGCGCGCAGCCGGAAGG
>DATMOQ010000009.1:0-4707 GCA_035568195.1 Gemmatimonadales bacterium | reverse complement strand
AAGATCGGCAAGCTCGCGCTGGGGCTGGGGTACGGCGCCCGCATCGGGATCATCCGCGGGCACTTTCTCATCCCGTCCGTGTCGGTGAGTGTGATGCGGCGGACGCTCCCGCGTCTCCGGTACGGCACGCTCGGATCGGTCCTGTCGCCGGACAGCGCCTTCTCGTTCGACACGGACCTCCAGGCGACGAACTTCCGGGTCACCGCGGGGATGCACCTCCTGCTGCTCGACGTGGCGGCGGGCGTGGGATACGACGTGTACACCTCCAACGCGCACGTCTCCTACTACAACTCGCCGGCCACGACGGCGACGGACACGCTCAACCTGAACAACAAGCGGGAAGTCGTATTCCTCGACGCCGGTATCAACCTCCTGCTGCTCAAGGTGGTGGGCGAAGTCGGGTATCAGACCGGGAAGGACCAGACTCTCTCGACCAACTACCAGGGTCTGGACCCCAAGGCAGGACACGTCTTTGGTGGAGTCGGCGTCCGCATCAGCTTCTGACCGATCCGGCGAGTCGGCCGCGATGACGCGCGCCCTCGACCTCGCGTTGCGAGGTTGGGGGCGCGTGGCGCCCAATCCCCTGGTCGGCGCCGTGATCCTTCAGGACGGAGTGCCCATCGCGGAGGGCTGGCACGCGGAGTTCGGCGGGCCCCATGCCGAAGTGGCGGCGCTGACCGCGGCGGGCGTGCGCGCGCGGGGCGGCACGCTGGTGGTGAACCTCGAGCCCTGCCGGCACCAGGGAAAAACCCCGCCGTGCGTGGACGCCATTCTCGCCGCCGGCGTGCGGCGGGTGGTCGCTGCGATCCGCGATCCGGATCCCGAGGCGGGCGGCGGGTTGGATCTGCTCCGGAAAGCCGGCGTGATGGTGGAGGAAGGGCTGGAGGCGACGGCGGCGGCGACGCTCAACGCCCCGTTCCTGCACTCGCGCTTCGATCATGAGCGTCCCTTCGTGGGCCTCAAGCTGGCGACGTCGGTGGACGGGCGCATCGCGGACCACGCGGGTCGCTCGCAATGGGTGTCGGGCGAGGTGGCGCGGGACTACGTCCACTGGCTGCGGGCCGGGTACGACGCGATCGCGGTGGGCGGCACGACGGCGCTGCGCGACAACCCGCGCCTCACCGTCCGGGGCGCGGTGACCCCCCGGAAGCCGCCGGTCCGCGTGGTCTTCGACCGCCGGGCCATGCTCAACCCATCGGTCACGCTGGTCCAGACCGCCCGAGAGATTCCCACCTGGGTGATGGCGTCCCCCGATGCCCCCGTGAACAGCGCATCGGTTCTGGATGCCAACGGCGTCCGGGTCTTTCGCCCCTTCGATCTCCTGGCCGGGCTCCGGGAGCTCCGCGCCGCCGGGATCCAGTCGGTGTTATGTGAAGGGGGAGGGGCGCTGGGAGCCAAGCTGCTGGAGCTGGGGCTGGTCGACCGCCTGTATTGGATTCAGGCGCCCCTTTGGCTCGGTAACGGCGGCATTCCGGCCTTTCCCGAGGTGGCGGACGTGGCCATCGACCAGGCCCACCGGTGGATTCCCGTGGAGCGTAAGGCATTGGGAGCGGATACGTTACTCGTCTTGGACCGCAGGCTATGTTTACCGGAATAGTGAGTGCCGCGGGCCGGGTAAGGGCCGTGCGACGGGAGTCGGGAGCCCTAAAGGACGGGGCGGGGAGCGGTCAGCTTGGTCTGACGCTCACGATTGCCGCTCCCTATCGCGGCCTCAAGCGCGGGGAGAGCATCGCCGTCAACGGCGCGTGCCTCACGGTCGAGCGGGTGGTGAAGGGCGGGTTCACGGTCCACGCCATCGCGACCACGCTCGATCGCACCCTGATCGGGGAGTACGCGGCGGGCCGGCCGGTGAACCTGGAGCGGGCCCTCAAGGCCAGTGACCGCATGGGCGGCCACCTCGTCCAGGGGCATGTCGACGGCGTCGGGCGGATCATCGCCGCCACCGACCGCGACGACGCCCGGCTGCTCGACCTGGAGGTGCCCCCGGAGGTGCGGGAGGTGACCGTGCCTCACGGATCCATTACGGTGGACGGCGTGAGTCTGACGGTCAACGCCCTGCCGCCGTCCGGGGCGGTGCAGGTGTCGCTCATCCCCTTTACGCGGACCCATACCACGTTGGGATCCGCGAAGGTGGGCGACCGGGTCCACGTGGAAGCGGACGTCCTGGGGAAGTACGTGAAAGCACTATGTCGCACGAACTCGTAGAGCAGGCGATCGCGGACATCCGCGCCGGCAAGCTGGTCATCGTCGCGGACGACGAGGATCGCGAAAACGAAGGGGATCTCGTGGGAGCGGCCGATCGGGTCACTCCTGAGATGATCAACTACATGGCCACGCACGGGCGGGGTCTCATTTGTCTCACCCTCACCCCCGATCGGTGCCAGGCCCTCGGCCTGTCGCAGATGACCGAGCACAACACCGAGGCCCGCGAGACCGCGTTCACGGTGAGCGTCGACGCCACATCCCGCTTCGGCGTCACCACGGGCATCTCGGCCGCCGATCGCGCGGCGACCATCCGGGTAGCCATCGATCCGTCGTCGGCGCCCGCCGACCTCCGTCGCCCCGGGCACGTCTTTCCGCTCCGGGCCCGGCCCGGCGGGGTGCTCCAGCGCGTGGGTCAGACCGAGGCGAGCGTGGATCTGGCCCGCCTCGCCGGCCTCTATCCCGCCGGCGTGATCTGCGAAATCCTGAACGCCGACGGCACCATGGCCCGCCGGCCCGAGCTCGACCGGTTCGCGACGGAGCATAAGCTCACGTTCATCACCGTCGCGCAACTGGTGCAGTACCGCCTGGCCAAGGAGCGGCTGGTCCACCGGGTGGCGAGCGCCCGGCTGCCCACCGCGGCGGGCGAGTTTCGGATCATCGGATACCGGAACGACGTCGATGATGCGGAGCACGTGGCGCTCGTGTACGGGGACGTCACCGGACAGCCGTCGGTGCTGGTGCGGATGCACTCCAAGTGCCTGACGGGAGACGTGTTCGGGTCCGCGCGGTGCGACTGCGGCTGGCAGCTCGAGAGCGCCATGCACACCATCGCGCGCGAAGGCCGCGGCGTGATCGTGTACCTGGATCAGGAAGGGCGCGGCATCGGCCTGCTGAACAAGCTGAAGGCGTACGAGCTGCAGGATGCCGGGGATGACACGGTCGAAGCGAACCGCAAGCTGGGGTTCAAGCCCGACCTCCGGAACTACGGCATCGGAGCCCAGATCCTCCTCGATCTGGGACTCGCGTCGATCCGGGTGCTCACCAACAACCCGATGAAGCTGGTCGGGCTCGAGGGCTACGGGCTCGAAATCGTCGAGCGTCTGCCCATCGTTCCGCCGCCGTCCGAAGAAAATCGCGCCTACCTGGACGTGAAGCGCGACAAGCTCGGACACCTGCTCACCCACTGACGTGACCGAGTTCCGGGGAACCCCGCGCGCGCCGGCCACGCGGCGCGTGGCGCTGGTCGTGAGCCGCTATCACGAGCTCATCACCGGCAAACTCCTCGAGGGCGCGCGCCGCTCGTGCCGCGAGCACGGCGTCAAGGACGACGCCGTCGACGTGCTGTGGGCGCCCGGCGCCTTCGAGCTCCCGGTGGTCGCCGAGGCGGCCGCGACGACCGGACGGTATGGGGTGATCGTCGCGTTGGGATGCGTCATTCGGGGTGAGACGCCCCACTTCGACTACGTCGCCGGCGAGGCCGCCCGGGGACTGGGCAATGTCGCCCTGGCCCACCGCATTCCCGTAGGCTTCGGCGTCCTCACCGTGGAGACCCAGGAGCAGGCGCTGGCGCGGGCCGGCGGGGCCGCGGGGAACAAGGGATTCGAAGCCGCCGAGGCGGCTCTTGCCACCGCCGACCTGCTGACGCAGCTGCCGCGTGCTGCGCGCTGAGACCAAGGCCCGGGCCCGCGCCCTCCAGATCCTGTACGCCTGGGATCTGTCGGGGCGCCCGTCCCTCGAGGCGGTGGTGGCCCGGCTGGGGGCGTCGTTCGGTCACGAACCCGAGGGCTACGACCGCGGCGCCGACCTGGCGGCGCGGGCGGCCGCCGCGACCGAGGAGTACGACCGCCGAGTGGCCGACGCCGCGGAGCATTGGCGTATGGAACGTCTCGGCGCGATCGAGCGGTGCATCCTCCGCGTGGCCCTGGCCGAGCTGGACGAGGGGGAGACGCCCCCCCGCGTAGTGATCGACGAGGCGGTGCGGCTGGCCCACTGGTTCGCGGGTCCCAAAGCGCCGGCCTTCGTAAACGGGGTGCTGGACGCGGTGGCGCGGGAGCAGGGCCTGTTGTGAAGATCCTGCTCGTCAACTGGAACGATCGTGAGAACCCCCACGCCGGCGGCGCCGAGATCCATCTCCACGAGATTTTCGGCCGGTTGGCGCGGGCGGGTCATCAAATCGATCTGCTGGTCAGTGGCTGGGCCGGCGCGAGCGCCACCGCGGTGGTGGACGGGATGCGGGTGCACCGGGTGGGAGGCCGGAACAGCTTCGCGCTGCTCGGGCGGACCGCGGCCCGGCGGATGCTGGCGGATGGCCGGTACGACATCGTGGTCGAGGACATCAACAAGCTGCCGTTCTTTCTCGCGTCCGTCACCCGGCTTCCATTCTGCGTGATCGTTCCCCACCTGTTCGGGACCACCGTCTTCGACGAAGCGAGCTGGCCGGTGGCGGCGGTGGTGTGGGCCGCCGAGCGCCCCATTCCCTGGGCGTACCGGCGCGCCGCGTTT
>DATMOQ010000008.1:0-7051 GCA_035568195.1 Gemmatimonadales bacterium | reverse complement strand
ATGAACTCGCTCAGCTCGAGCCGGCCGAGCAGGTCGGAGTCCCGGAAGCTCCGCCGCAGGATCTCGGAAACCCCCCGCAGCAGCTCGTCGCCCTCCTGGTGGCCCACCAGCATCACGATCCGGTCGAACCCGGACACCTCGGCGGACACCACGAGGAGGTGGCCCTTCACCCGCTGGGCCCGCTTCACATAGGGCTCCGCGAGCGTCACGAACCCGCGGCGGTTGTACAGCCCCGTCAGCCCGTCGATGAAGGAGAGGGACCGCAGCGCGGACCGCAGCCGGGCCACTTCCATCGCGTGACGGATGCTGCGGGCCAGGGTTTCGCCCGACATCTTGCCCTTCATCAGATAGTCCTGCGCGCCGGACTGCAGCGCCTGCCCGGCCAGCGTCCCGTCCCCCCGCGCCACCAGCGCGATCACCGGCAGGTCCTGGAACCGCTCCCGGACTTTGAGCAGCGCCTCGAGACCGTTGGCCTCGGGCAGGGACAGGTCCAGCATCATCAGGTCGATGTTGCCCTGATTGACCCGTTCGTAAGCGCTGGCCAGGTCGGTCACGTGCGCCAGGTCGTAGGGCGGAGCCCCGGAGAAAGCCACCCCGGCGTCACCCAGCGTGTCGCGGAGCAGGTGTGCATGGCGGGGATTGTCCTCCACCAGGAGGATCCGCACCGGCTCGGTGTCGATGCCGGCGAAGGAGCGCCGTGCCAGCCTGCCGGTGGTCCGGGCCAGGGTGCCTCCCAGGGGAGTTACAGGGGGTTTGCGACGGGAATCTTATGTCCGGCGGCACCTTAGGGCGAGCGGGACCTGGGGTGCTTTGTGCGCTTGGGCCGGAAACGCTATTCATATAGCCCGTGCCCTTCCTTTCTACGAATGCCCCCGTCACGCGCCGGCGCGTCACCGCGGCATTCGCGCTCGCGGCCATTCTCCTCCTCGTCGTGGGATCGATCACGGTCTGGGGGCTGGAACGGATTGCCGCCGCCCGCGGGGACCGACAGGATGCCGTTGTTGTACGGGACCGACTCAACCGTCTGCTGGTGCATTTTCAAGACGCCGAGACGGGCCAGCGCGGATTTCTGCTGACGGGCCAGGAGCCCTACCTCCGGCCATTCGAAACGGGGTCGGCGCTGGTGCGGAGCGACCTCGACACCCTGGTGCAGCTCACGGCGCCGGATTCGGCCGTCGCCGGCCGGGTGCGGACGCTCACCCCGGCCATCGAGGCCAAGCTGTCCGAGCTGTCCCTGACCGTGAGCCTCCGCCGGAGTCGGGGGTTGGACGCGGCCCTGCGGGTGGTCCTCACCGATCAGGGACGCCTTCTGATGGACAGCGTCCGCCAGATCGCCCGGGGCATCGGCGCGATCGAAAACGGCCGGTACACCGACGCGGGGGCGCTGGTGCAGCGGACCACGACCTGGGTCGAGGCATCGAGCGTGATCGGAACGCTCCTCGCGATGGGGTTCCTGGGGCTGGCCGGGCTGGTCCAGCGCCGGGATTCTCAGTCGCAGGAAGAGGCCGAGCGGCAGCTGGCGGAGATGTCCACGGAGTTGAAGGACCTCTACGAGCAGGCCCCGTGCGGATACCACACGCTCGATCTCGACGGATTGATCGTCCGCATGAATCAGACTGAGTGCCGCTGGCTGGGCTATCAGCTGGACGAAGTCATCGGCAAGAAGACCGTTTTCGACATCCTGGTCGCCGAAGACCGAACCCGCGCCCGGGAGCGCTTCCAGCGGCTGGTGGGGGGCGATGACATCGGTACCGGCGAAGCGCGGTTCGTCCGCAAGGACGGCACCCGCCTGCCGGTCGTCGTCTCTTCGAGCGTGGTGCGGGATGCCACGGGCGCGCCCTGGCGGGTCCGGGCCACGATGATGGATGAGACTGCATTCCGCGGCGCCCGGGAGCAGGTCGACCGGCTCAACGCGCAGCTGCAGCGGCACGTCGCGGAGCTCGAAGATCTGAACCAGGAGCTCGAGAAGTTCAGCTACTCCATCTCGCACGACCTGCGCGCGCCCCTGCGCGCCATCTCAGGCTTCGCGCGCCTGCTCCTGCAGGAGCACGCCGCGAACCTGGACCCCGAAGGCGCGCGCCTCCTCGGCGTCATCCGCGTCAACACCGAGCGGATGGGCCGCCTGATCGACGACCTGCTCTCGCTCTCCCGCTTTTCGCGCCAGCCGCTGGTGCGGACCCCCATGGACATGGCCGCGCTGGTGTCGGGTGTCATCGTCGACCGGGCCGCGGCACAGGCGCCGGGCGGCGCTGAAATCGTCGTGGCGAATCTTCCCGACGCGGACGGCGACGCGGCGCTGCTCAAGCAGGTCTGGGAGCGCCTCATTGACAACGGCGTCAAATTCACGGAAGGGATCAAGGCCCCGCGGGTCGAGATCGGGGCCCGCGCCGACAACGGCACGACGGTCTACAGCGTACGGGACAACGGTGTCGGGTTCGACATGCAGTACGCCGCCAAGGTGTTCGAGGTCTTCCAGCGGCTGCACCCGCAGTCGGACTATGAGGGCACGGGAGTAGGACTGGCGATCGTGCAGCGGGTGATCCATCGTCACGGAGGCCGGATCTGGGCGGAATCGGCGCCGGGGCAGGGAGCGACGTTCTTCTTCACGTTGGGCGCGAAAGGCGGGGCGGGATGACGGAGTCGGAGCAGGTGGAGATTCTGCTGGTGGAGGACAGCGCCGAGGACGCCGAGCTGACCCTGCGGGCGCTGAAGAAACACAACCTGGCCAATCGGATCCATCATGCCAAAGACGGCGTGGAGGCATTGGACTTCCTGTTCTCGCGGGGCGCGCACGCGGACCAGAGCACCCTCCGGATGCTCCGCGTGGTGCTCCTCGACCTCAAGCTCCCGCGTGTGGATGGCATCGAAGTCTTGAGCCAGATGCGCGCCGACCCGCGCACCAAGCTGGTGCCGGTGGTCGTGCTGACCTCGTCGCGCGAAGACCCCGACATCTCCCGCTGCTATGCCCTGGGCGTCAACAGCTACATCGTGAAGCCGGTGGAGTTCGAGGAGTTCATGAAAGCGGTCTCTTCGCTCGGTATGTACTGGCTCCTGCTGAACCAGTCGCCGCGCTAGCTTTGGGGGGATGTCCGCGCCCGCCCGGATCCAGCCTTTCATTCGTGGTGCCTTCACGCCGTCGGCGGGCGACGGCACCTTTTCCGACGTCAATCCATCGAATCCCGAGGACGTGGTCGCCCTGGTTCCTGCGGGCGCCCCCGACGACGCCGTCCGCGCCGGGGCCGCCGCGCAGGAAGCGCTCGGCGCCTGGCGCGCACTGCCCGGTCCCGCCCGCGCCGAGCATCTGTACAAGTGGGCGGAGGTGATCGGAGGGCGGCGGGAGGCGCTGGCGCAGGCGATGTGCCGCGAAGTGGGGAAGCCCATCGCCGAAGCCCGCGGAGAGGTGGGGCGGGGGGAAGTGATCCTGCGGTACTACGCCGGGGAGGCGGTCCGGCAGGGGGGCGACGTGATTCCCTCACAGGCCCCCGGCGCCCTCCAGCTCACGCTGCGCGAGCCCCTCGGCGTCGTCGCCCTCATCACCCCCTGGAATTTTCCGTTCGCGATTCCCCTCTGGAAGGCGGCTCCCGCGCTCGCCTTCGGGAATACGGTGGTCTTGAAGCCCGCCGAGGACGCGTCCGCCCTGGCCTCCCTCATCGCCGAAACCGCGTTGCAGGCGGGGCTGCCCGCGGGTGTGTTCAACGTGGTTCCGGGAGCGGGCGCCGGCGTTGGCGCCGCGCTGATCGCCGCCCAGCCCGTGCGGGCGGTGAGCTTCACCGGATCGGCCGCGGTCGGGGCCACGGTGGCGGCCGCGTGCGCGGCGCGGAACATCCGGTACCAGACCGAAATGGGCGGCAAGAACGTCGTGATCGTCGCTGCGGACGCCGACCTCGACCGGGCCGCGCTGCTCACCGCGGGAGGGGCCATGCGCTACGCCGGCCAGAAATGCACCGCCACCAGCCGCGCGATTCTGCTGCGGCCCATCGCCGACCTCTTCCTCGCCAAACTGAAGTCACAGGTCGAAGCGCTCCCGCTCGGTCCTGTTGACGATCCGCAGTCGGCGGTCGGTCCGCTGATCACGGCGCGAGCCCGGGACCGCGTGAGCGCAGCCGTGAAAGGCGCCGGCCAGTTCGTGACCGGAGGGCAAGCCCCCGCCGACCCCCGGTTCGGGAAGGGCTTCTTCTTCTCGCCCACGGTGGTGCGTGACGTGGCGCCGGACTCTCCCCTCGCGACCGAAGAGGTGTTCGGCCCGGTCCTCGCCACGTTCGTGGTGGACGACCTGGACCAGGCGCTGACGCTCGCCAACCGCACCCGCTACGGCCTGTCCGCGTCCCTCTTCACCCGTGACCTGGCGAGCGCGCTGCAATACGTCCGGCGTATCGAGGCCGGGCTGGTGCGGGTCAACGGCGACACCACCGGCGTGGATCCCCACGCGCCCTTCGGAGGATTCAAGGGCTCGAGCTCCGGATCCCGCGAGCAGGGACCCGCAGCCCGCGAGTTCTACACCGAGATCAAGACCGTGCAGATCAATCCATGAGCGGTGCTCTGGGTCCTATCCCCGCGGCCATCACTGTGGTGGACTCTCACACCGAAGGGGAACCCACGCGCGTGGTGATCGACGGATGGCCCGCGCCCGCGGGCGCAACGATGGCGGAGCGCCGGGACGATCTCCGCAACCGGGCCGATCATGTCCGGCGCGCGGTGGTCACCGAGCCGCGCGGGCACGACGCGGTGGTGGGGGCCCTGCTCACCCCGCCCGTCACCGCAGGTGCGGCGGCCGGAGTGATTTTCTTCAACAACGTCGGTTACCTGGGGATGTGCGGGCACGGAACCATAGGAGTGGTCAAAACGCTGGCGCACCTGGGTCGCCTCAAGTCGGGCGAAGTGCGGCTCGACACCCCCGTCGGCACCGTCAGCGCGACCCTGGAGGCCGATGGCGCGGTGACGGTGGAGAACGTTCCCGCCTACAGCCACGCCAAGGACGTGAGCGTGGACGTGCGCGGCGTCGGACGGGTCACTGGGGACATTGCGTACGGGGGAAACTGGTTCTTCCTGACCGAGCTTCCCGCGTTCCCGCTCGAGCTTCGCTATCTGGAAGAGCTGATGAAGGTGACCAAGAGCATCATGCAGGCCCTGCGGGCCCGGGGGATCACCGGGGCGAACAAGGCCGACATCGACCACGTGGAGCTCTCCGGGCCCTCGCTCTCCCCCAACGCGGATGGCCGCAACTTCGTGCTCTGTCCGGGCGCCCAGTACGATCGCTCCCCCTGCGGGACCGGGACGTCGGCCAAGATGGCCATCCTCCACGAACGCGGGCTGCTTCCCCTGGAGCAGCACTGGCGGCAGGAGAGCGTCACCGGGAGCCTCTTCACGGGTTGGCTGACCCGGCGGGCCGAGGGCTTGATTCCGCACATCCGGGGACGCGCGTTCATCACCGGAAAGACCGAGCTCCAGTTCGACCCGGTGGATCCCTTCCGGGGCGGACTCACGCCGGCGTGACCGGCACCCCTCCGCCCGACGCCATCGTCGTCGGCGCCGGGATCGTGGGGGCCGCCGTGGCGGACGCGCTCTCCCGGGACGGCGCACGGGTCACCGTTCTCGATGCCGGCGGCGCGGGACTCGGGGCCACCGCCGCGGGGATGGGGCACCTGGTCGCGATGGACGACACGCCCGCTCAGCTCGATCTCACCACCTACTCCCTCGACCTGTGGCGGACCCTCTCGACCGAGCTCCCTCCGTCTTCCGAATACGATCCCGCCGGAACTCTCTGGGTGGCCGAGGACGAGTCCCAGCTGGACGGGGCCGAAGCGAAGGTGCGCGCTTACGCCGCACGGGGCATGCCCCTCGAGCGGCTCGACGGGAAGAGCGTGGCGGCGCTGGAGCGGAATCTCCGCCCGGGACTGGCCGGCGGGTTGCTGGCGCCGCGTGACGCGATTCTCTATCCCCCGGGCGCGGCGCGGGCGCTGCTGGACCGGGCGATCGCCCGCGGAGCGCGGCTGCGCCAGCACACCGAGGTGACGTCCATCGGACCGCGCCGGGTGACCATCGCCGGCGAGGCCCTTCACGCCGAGGTGGTCGTGAACGCCGCCGGTCTGGGAGCGGCGCGTTTGACGCCGGGTCTCCCCATCGTGCCGCGAAAGGGTCACCTGGTCATCACCGACCGGGCGCCCGGATTCTGCCGGCATCAAATCGTCGAGATGGGCTACCTCAAGAGCGCGCACCAGATGACTACCGAGTCGGCGGCGTTCAACATCCAGCCGCGTGCCACCGGGCAGGTCCTCATCGGTTCCTCCCGGGAGCTGGTAGGCTGGGACGCCTCCCTCAACCGCCGTCTCGTGAACACGATGCTCGGCCGGGCCGTCCGGTTCATGCCCGCGGTGGCGAAGCTCGTGGGCGTCCGCATCTGGACCGGGTTCCGGCCCGCCACCCCCGACAAGTTGCCGCTCATCGGCCGGTGGGACGGCACGCCGGGTCTGTGGATCGCCGCCGGACATGAAGGCCTCGGCATCACCACGTCCCTCGGCACCGCCGGCCTGCTGGCGGACCTCATCGCCGGCCGAACTCCGGCCATCGATCCTGCGCCCTTCGCCCCCGCCCGGCGGGCCGCGGCCTGATGGCCCGCACCCTTTCGATCCTGGTGGACGGCCGGCTGCTCGAGGTCGCCGAAGGGATCACGGTGGCCGCCGCGCTCCTGAATGCGGGGGAAGACGCGTTCCGGAACTCCGTATCCGGCGCGCCGCGTGGTCCTCTCTGCGGAATGGGAATCTGCTTCGAGTGTCGGGTGACCATTGACGGCGCACCGGGGCGTCGGGCCTGCCTGGAGACGGTGTCCGCGGGAATGCGGGTGGCGACCCGTGAGTAACGCCCGCCACGTGTCGGCGGACATCCTGGTGATCGGGGGCGGCCCGGCGGGCCTGGCCGCCGCCTGCCGGGCCTCCGAATCCGGAAAGCGCGTGATGGTGCTCGATGAGGCCCCGCACCTGGGCGGTCAGATCTGGCGGCATCACGGGCGGGATACGCTTCCGGCGGTCGCCCGCGCCTGGTTGGCCCGCTTCGA
>DATMOQ010000007.1:0-3436 GCA_035568195.1 Gemmatimonadales bacterium | reverse complement strand
GTCCGCAAGGGGGTTCCGGACGAGGGCCTGCAGGCCGGCGCCGGAAACCGCCAACGACCCGCCCACCAGGAGTCCCAGAAGTGCCCGGGGAATCCGGAGGTCCCGCACGATGGGGGACCTGGCCAGCTCACCCAGCGGAATGCTGGTGGGGCCCACTACCACCGCCAGGACGAGCGCCGCGATGGCGGCCGCCACCAGCCCCACGCCTTTCACCTGGGACCACCGAGCAGTCGAGCGAACACCGCGATGGCCTCGGCGGCCCGCGGCGTGGGCCGCCCGAAGAGGTCACCCGGCAAGTGGATGATGCGGCCCGCGCCGACCGCGCGCACCACCTTCCATTCGGGGCGCCGGGCAAAGGCGGGCGCCGTCGCCGCGCTCGAGTCGTCCACGACGGCGATCACGTCCGGGTTCCGGGACGCGATGCTTTCGAGCGAGACCGGCGCTGACGCCTGGCTCAGGTCATGGAACACGTTCTCCGCCCCGGCCCGGCGGCCGAGCTCATCCAGGAAGCTGCCGGCCCCGATGACGATGGGCGGATTGTCCCAGACCACGAACGCGATGCGGATGCGGGGAGCGGGCGGTGGTGACGCGGTCAGCGAGTCCAGGGCGCGGGCGATCGAGTCCCCCGCCGCCACGTGCCCCGTGAGCGTGCCCAGCAGGCGGGCGTCCCGCGCGACATCCCCGAGGCGGTCCTGCCGGAGGACGGCGGCCGGGATGCTCAGGCGCTCGAGCTGGGCGAGCGCGGCGGCGTTGGAGGGAGAGCGGTAGAGCACCACGAGATCCGGGTGCGTCGCGGCCACGGACTCGATGTTCGGATCGAGACCGTCCCCCACCACCGGGACCGCGAGCGCGGCGGCGGGATAGCGGCACCAGGTGGTCCGCCCCACCACCTCGGGGCCCGCACCCACCGCGAACAGCAGCTCGGTGGACGAAGGCGCGAGCGAAACGATTCGGTGGGCGGGGGCGGCGAGCGACACCGTGCGGCCGACGTCGTCGGTGACCGTGATGGTGGGATGGGACGGTTTCCGGCCGCCGGCGCACGCCGCCAGGAACACGGCTCCCGCGAGCCAGCTGTGTTTGACTCCGCGCATGAAAAAAGCCCATCCCGGCGGAGCGAGGATGGGCGAGCGCCTGCGCCTGAGTGCGCAGCGCCACCATCCCTCCCGCGAGGGAATAACAGGTGGCGCGAACGCAGGAGGTCTCCTGGCTCCGGGCTAACCTCGGCTCGCCTTCCCGGTTTCCCAGTGGCTTGAGCCGACTGCTGCTGCCCGTTACAGTGGCGGGGCCGCGCCGGATTCTCACCGGCTTCCGTAAATCCCGCGTTCGCGAAACGTCTACGAGGCTATGCTAGCGGATGGGCTTCGAAAGAGCAAGCGAAGAGTCAGGGGCCCGGGGTCGGGGGAACGGGGCGCGGGCGGCGCAGCGCCCACCAGAATCCGACGATGAGCAGGATGCCGAGGAACGCCGCGACGAAGGGCACGAGGGATTCGATCCGGAATGGTCCACCGGGGAACGTGACCGACACCAGCGCGCCGGCTTTCGCGCGCTCGATCTGATACTCGGCGAAGTGCCGGCTCTCCAGCACGCGCACGCCCTCGGCGTGCAAGCCGGGGCCGATCACCCGGGCCGAGGTGTCTTCGAGAAGCAGCATCAGGAGGTCCAGCGGGTGATCGACCGGAAGCATCCAGGGGGACGCGCTCCGGGGAATGAGATAGCCGTACGACAGCTCCCGCCCCGCCCCCGGCTGGACCGCTCCGAACAGCGCCACGGTGTCGCCGTGCCGGGACACCGCGTCGCTCGAGAAATCCCCCTGCCCCACCTGGAACTGGAGGGCCCCGGGGGGCAGCGCGCCGGTCCAGACCGGATGCAGGGTGTCCGCGGCGATCCGGGTCTTCTCTCCGGGATTCGACAGCTCCAGCACCTCCAGCACTTCCCGCGAGCCGTCGGCCTTGGGAGCGGCGATGGAGACGAGCCGGCGCTGCACGCCCAGAGGAGGACCGGCGATCTGGGTGTCGTAGACCCGCAGCGTATCGACCGTCTCACCGGCGGCCACGCTGAAGTGGGTGGGACGAATGGGCTGGCTGAAGTACCCGACCCCGTCGTGGAACACGCTGATCAGATAGGTCGCCGTCGAATCGACCGACGCGATCCGCAGCCGGTAGCGGCCCCGGGCGTCGAGGCGCGTGGAGTCGATGGGCCCCTGCGCGATCATCGTGACCCGGTGGAGCACGACGGTGGCGCCGGCCAGGGGACGCGGGCGGGTGTAGCCGAGGGTGACCGCGCCGGTGAGCGTCACCGACTGTCCGGTCGCGATGCCCCCTCCGCCTCCCAGAGCCAGCAGGCCCAGGAGGCAGGCGCTACGGTGTGAACTTCCCGAAATCTTCAGGATCGAGGTTCTGGAGGTAGGTCTTGAGCGTTTCGGGGTCGAGGGGGCCCCCGGATCCGCCCGGGGCCGTGCTCTCGCCGATGGTGTCGGTGGTCTCGATGACCGTGTGCTGGAGAAGCTCGTCGGCCGTCAGAATGGGGGCCTGGAGCCGGAGCGCCAGGGCGATGGAGTCGGAGGGCCGGGCGTCGATTTGAATGACCTGATCGCCCCGATAGAGGTGGAGCTCGGCGTAGTAGGTGCTGTCCTTCACCGCGGTAATGATGATCTTCCGCAGCTCGGCCCCCAGTCCCACGATGACCTGCTTCAGAAGATCGTGGGTGAGCGGGCGGGACGATTTCACACCGGCCAGCTCCATGGCGATGGCACTCGCCTCCGCGGGCCCGATCCAGATCGGCAGCACCCGGTCGCCGTCGGCCTCCCGGAGAATCACGACGGGCGTGTTGTTGGTCCGGTCGAGACCCAGATTGGCGACGCGGACTTCCTTCACGAGCGCCCCTAGGTTCCCATGTCCCACGAGGAGAGATACTTCCGCTGCTCGGCGGTGAGGGTGTCGATGGCGACGCCCATGCCGGCCAGCTTGAGGCGGGCGATTTCCTGGTCCAGGTCGCGCGGAATGCGGTGCACATCCTTGCCCAGATGCTTGGACTCTTTCACCACGAACTCGGCGGCCAGCGCCTGGTTGGCGAACGACATGTCCATCACGCTGGCGGGGTGCCCCTCCGCCGCCGCGAGGTTCACCAGACGACCGTCGGCCAGCACGTAGAGCCGCTTGCCGTCGAGGGTCCACTCGTCCACCAGCTCGCGGACGGCCTGGGGACCGCGTGCAGCGGCCTTCAGCCCGTCGAGATCGATCTCCACGTTGAAATGGCCGGAGTTCGCGATCACGGCCCCGTCCTTCATGGCCCGCATGTGCTCCATGCGGATGACGTGCACGTTGCCGGTCAGGGTCACGAAGATGTCCCCGACCTTCGCCGCTTCCGCCATCGTGGCGACGTGGAAGCCGTCCATCTGCGCTTCCAGCGCCTTGAGGGGATCGATTTCGGTCACGAG
>DATMOQ010000006.1:0-3715 GCA_035568195.1 Gemmatimonadales bacterium | reverse complement strand
GGGGAGATTTCGGCTGGCAGCTCACGCTCAAACCCGCGCCTCGTTCCGGTCGCCCGCGCACGCGCTAGCGTCAACCACACCGCCACGGCGAGCGCGGGGAGGGCGATGGTGACTCCCGTGGCGAAGAGCTCCGGCACGCTCAAGCCTCCGGAGGTCCCCGACAGAAGGCGTGCCAGTCCCTGCTCCGCCACGTCGGGCCCCCCGGCGCCGGCGCCGCGCCCGGTGACCACGAGCGGCCAGAGCAAACTTCGCCACTGTGCCAGCGCGGCCAGGCCGGCGACCACCGCGAGCGCCGGACGGGCCTGTGGTACCACCACGCGCGAAAAGACCACCCACGGGCCCGCGCCGTCCAGCCGGGCCGACTCCTCCGGCTCACGGGGAAGCGTGCGGAATACCTGGTAGAGGAAAAGAATCGCCCCGGCGGAGACCAGGGCCGGGACCGCGAGTCCCGTGAACCCGCCGGTCCAGCCCCAGGCGTCGATCATGACGAACCGCGGCACCACCAGCACCAGGGATGGGACGGCGGCGAGTACGGCGACCAGTCGCACCAGTGATCGCCGGCCCGGGAAGCGCAGCCGGGCCAGCGCGAACGCGGCGGCCGCGCCGGTGAGGACCTGCAGCGCCGCGGCCAGCACCGCCAGAATCGCCGAAGTGAACAGCAGGCCGCCGATGCCGATGCCGTTCCAGCCGCCGGGGAAGTTGCCGAACCGGGGATCCGCGGGAACGAGCACCGGCGGGATGGAGCGAGCCTCGTCCGGCGTCATCAGCGATCCCGACAACTGATAGAACAGTGGCGCGGCCAGAAGGACGGCCGCGAATCCCGCGATCAGCGTCGCCATCCACGCCCTACGCCTCATCCGTCACCCCCCGGCCCCACAGGCGAACCTGCAGGACCCCGACGATCACCAGCAGGACGGTGAGCAGGAGCGCGAATGCGGCCGCAAGATCGAGTCTGCCTTCCCCCCATCCGTGCCGGTACAAGAGCGGTGCGGCGAGCTCCGGAGCGTGAGGGCCCGTTACGCGCGGGAGCGTGAACACCTGCACCGCGACGACGACTCCGGTGACGAGGATGCTCAGGGTCAGCGGGCGCAACAACGGTTCCGTCACGCGGCGAAAGCGGGACCAGGGTCCTGCGCCGTCGAGGGCCGCCGCCTCCCAGAGCGCTTCGGGAATCCGGTCGAGCCCCGCAAGAAACGCGGGGACCTGATAACCGACCTGCAGCACCGCCGCGATTCCGGCGAGCATCCAGAGCGCGGTTTCCGGGCGGTCGAGCCATCCCCAGGCCGTCAATCCGTTTCTCCAGGCGAGACCCACCGCGGCCACCGACGCGAAGGGCGGTGCCACCAGCAGCACCCGGACCAGCCGCGTCGCCGCCCTGCGGGCCGCCAGGGCCAGCGCCAGCGCGAGCCCGGTCGCCACCGGCACGTGCAGCGTGAACAGCGCCGTCCGCCCCAGCGCCGTCCAGGTATCGCCGCGCGTCGTGATGGCGACCAGGTTCTCCCATCCGACGAACTTTCCCCCGCCGCCCAGGAGATCCCACCGATGCAGCGCGACGTATACGAGCAGCGCGAGGGGCGCGACGGTCAACGCGGTGAGGTGCACCCCGGCGGGGGCGAGAAACATCCACGCGGAGATCGTCTCTTCGGTCTGGCCGGGGCGGGCCCGATCGCGGGCGCCCCACGAGAAGGCGACGAGCGCGAGCACCCCGGCGAGTGCGGCCGTGCCGGCGATCGCGTCGCGCGCCGCCACGGCCCACTCGTCGGGCGGAGGCACGAGCGACAGCCAGCGGCCACCACCCAACCAGATGGGTAACGGCGACCCGGGCCGCGTGCCCGCCAGGGCGCGCTCCAGCACGGGATCGGAGGACGTGTCGACGACCAGATGCCCGTCGGCGGCCAGCGCCGAGAAGGTGCGGGCGATCGTGCTGGTTGGAGTCCGGGGCAAGCGGCTCCCCGCGTCTTCGATGAGCACGCCGGTCTCCCGGAGCCACTGCACCGTCGCGGCCCGCATTCCCGTGTTGGCCGCGCCCACCGCCACGCCCCCGAACGCCAGCGCCGCCACAGCATACGCGGCGAGCCACCAGCCCCAGCGCCGACGCCGCAACTGGGCCGACGCGAGAACGCCGGCCAACGCCGTCGCACCGAGAAGCGCCAGGAGCCAGGGGGCGAACGGGTCCACGGGAAGGTGCGGGCGGACGCGCGCGACCCCCACCAGGCGGCCGGGCACCGGGCCCGGAATGGGAGCCAACGCCGCACCCTCGATCCACTGAGGCTGGGTTCGGGCGGCGACCATGGCGATGGTCGAGAGCGGCAAAGATGGGTCGGTGGCGTGAACGAGCGGGGCGGTCCCCAGATACACCTCGACGTCCGGGGACCAATCCGGCAGCGCCACCAGGGCCCGGACCCGCCGCAGGAAGCTCGCGGGATCGAGAGGAGGAGCCCCGACTCGAGAGGTCGAGGTCACCAGGGTCAGGTACGCAGCCGCGCTGGCGGCCGTCCGCTCGGCGTATCGGCGCTCGGCGAATCGCCGGGAGCCCGTGGTGGCCGCGAAGGCGGAGGCGAGCGTCGCTACGGTGACGACGCCGCCGACCCAGCGAAACACCGTCAGCCGGGTCACCCGAGCCGGATCCCCGACGAGTCGAAGAAGTGCAGCTGGGTGGTGTCGAAAGTCACACCGACCGGGGCACCGATGGGGACGTCGAGGAATCCCGGGATGCGCGCCACGATGGGCGCTTCACCTGTGTCGAGGTGGAGGAGGGTCTCCGGCCCCGACGGCTCCGCCAGACGCGCCGTGGCGTCGCCCATGCCGGTGCCGGCGGGACCGATTGATACGTGCTCCGGCCGGATGCCGAGCTGGATTTGACCGTCGTACTCCCGGAGGGGAACGGGAATCAGGAGCGGGCCGCACCGCACCTCGGTCCCTTTCTTGAGGTGACGGGCCGTCCCCGCCAGCACGTTCATCCCGGGGCGCCCCATGAGCCGCGCCACCTGGGTATCCGCCGGGGCGAGGTATACCTCACGGGGGGAGCCCGTCTGCCGGATCCGTCCCGCGTCCAGCACCGCCACCCGCCGGGCCAGGGTAAAGGCCTCGCTCAGGTCCTGCGTCACATGCAGCGTGGTGACGGGCCGTTCGGCATGCCAACCCGCGATGGCCTGGGCCAGCTCCGAGCGGGCGGCCGAATCGAGATGCCCCAGGGGTTCATCCAGGAGGAGGACCTTGGGCTCGCGGATCAGGGCCCGGCCGAGCGCCACGCGCTGCTGCTCGCCGCCGGAAAGCCGTCCGGGTCGCCGGTCGAGAATCCGCTCGAGCCCCAGGCGTTCCGCCAGCGCGAGCACCCGCCGGGATACCTGCGCTCGCGGCAGGGCGCGGACCTCGAGTGGGAAGGCCAGGTTCCCGCGCACCGTCAGATGGGGATACAGCGCCTGGCGCTGGAACACCATGGCCACGTCCCGGGCCGCCGGCGAGGCCCGGGTCACTACTTGATCCCCGATTACCACGTCCCCGGCGCCGGGCTGCTCGAGACCGGCCACACAGCGCAGCAGGGTAGTCTTCCCCGCTCCCGAAGCGCCGAGCAGGGTCAGGAACTCCCCATCGGTCACGTCGAGCGTCACTTGGTTCAGGATTGGGGTCGAAGCGGAGTCGAAAGTCTTGGTCACTCCGCGGAGAGCGACGGCGGACATTGGCCAAAGCTACCGGGCGCCCGCCGCCCGGCGCC
>DATMOQ010000005.1:0-2686 GCA_035568195.1 Gemmatimonadales bacterium | reverse complement strand
GCCGTCGAGCCGTCCACCCGCCGCCGTCCAGCCGCCCACGATCGGGAGTGCCCCGGGTACTGCGCCCACCAGGGTGTTGAGCGAGGTTCGGAGTTTCAGCGGCGTATACAGGAAGACGTACGAAACGAGCGTGAGGAATGCGAGCGCCGCCGTGAGGAGGTTGAGTCGCCAGGCGAGGTACGCTACACCCAGGGCCGCCGCCGACCACGAGAAGAGCGCCGCGGCGCGGGGCGTGAGACGGCCCGACGGTAGGGGGCGCCCGCGGGTCCGGTCCATCCGGGCGTCGATCTGCCGCTCGCGCAGCTGATTCAGGGCCGAAGACCCGGCCGCGACCAGCGCCGTCCCGATCAGCGTGTTGATGAACGCCGGCACGTCGAAGCGGCCCCGACTCCCCAGGTAGAACCCGGCGGCCGCGGTGATCACCACCATCCGGGTGATGCCCGGTTTGGTGAGCTCCAGATAGGCCTGCATCCTGCCGACCGCCGTCAACGCCGCCTCCCGCGTTACCCGGAGAGTGAAGTGGAGGCGGAATCTGGCGAAGGTGCCCCGGCCGCCGCTAGCTTCCGGCAGCGACCATGATCGACGACCTGAGGAACAAGCTGCAGGCGGAAGTGGAGCGCCTGAACCACGATCTCAACTTCGTGATCCCGAAGGAGATCGACCGCGCCCGCCAGCACGGTGACCTGCGGGAGAACTCGGAGTACAAGGCCGCCCTCGAGCGACAACAGTTCACCACCGTGCGTCTGGCCCACCTGCGTCTGCGTCTGGGCAAGCTTTCGAGCGTTTCCGAGAAGGACCTGCCGAAGGACCGCGCGGGATTCGGGTCCCGCGTCACTGTGCAGGACACTGAGACCAAGCAGAAGGAAGTTTACGCCCTCACCCTGGGGGACTTCATCGAGGGGGGCGAGGATGGCGGCGAAATGCCGGTCTCCATGGCGTCGCCGCTGGGCAAGGCACTGCTGGGCGGCAAGGTGGGAGAGATCGTCGCTATCACGCTGCCGATGGGGAAGCGGAAACTGAAGATCGTGGAGCTCGCAACCGTCCACGATCTGGTGAAGGAATAGGCTACAGCAGATAGTGGAAGACGATCGGGCCCGTGGGTGCGGGCGACCCCCGCCCCGGCTCGATGCTCATCGCCGCCCCCATCACGCTCCCCGCCCCTTTCGGCATTTCCAGCGCCTTCACCATCGGCACGTTGCCCGACATCGGGATGACCGCCGCGCTGACCATCCCGGTCGACGTGATGAACCAGAGCTGGTAGACCTGTCCGGGTTGATTGGTGGCCAGGTGATGGCAGGTCACCAGCCAGCGATGCGTCATCGTGTCCGCAAAAATCGTGACCGCCCCCACCTGGCCGTTGGTCGACACCGGGATCTGGATCACCCGCGTCCCCGGACTCCGCAGCAGCGACAGCGTATCGTGATAGGCCATCATCGCCGCGCTGAACTGCCCCCGCGCGGCGGCGAGGTTCTGTGCCTCGCTCCACCCCCACCACCCGAGCCCTCCCGCGATCAGCACGAGCCCCGCCGCGAGCGCCAACGGCCAGGGCCGCCGGGCGCCGGCCGCACCGGCGCGCGCGAGCACCCGGGACTTGAGTCCCGGTGGCGGTGTCCTCGGCCGAGCCGACATCCCAGTCCAGTCCGTCATTAGTCCATCCAGTCCCGCACGTGTTTCAATGCCTCGGCCAGCTTCTGCTGTGCGATGCGCATCCGCGTCTTCACCGTTCCCAGGGGCGTCCCAGTCCGCTTGGCGATTTCCGACTGCGAGAGCCCCTCGAAGTACGCGAGGGTCAGCGCCTGTCGCTGGTCCTCGGGCAACGCCGCGAGCGCGCGATGCACCTCCTGGTGCACCGGCCACCCCGGCACCGCCGCTTCTCCGCGCACCAACGCGTCGGCCACCGGGCTCTCGTCCCCGCTCCCCTGCTCGACGTGCAGCCGCTCGGCTTTCCGGTACCAGCGGCGGCGGCGGCGCAGGACGTCGAGCGCGCGGTTCCGCGCGATCGACAGGATCCAGGGGACGAGGGGTCCCCGGCCGGCGTCGTGCTGGCGGATGTTCGTCCACACCTGCACGAACACGTCACTCACCACCTCACCCGCCTCGTCATCGTCGCCCAGAATCCGGTGCGCGACACCCAACACCCAGGGCGACAGCTGGTCATACAATTCTGACAAAGCATGCTCATCCCGAGCCACCAGACGGTGTATCAGGTCGCGTTCGCGCTCTTGACTGAGACGTCGCGGCTGGGTCACTTAGATTTCTAAGCTACCGGCGTTGTCTTCACCTCTCCAGCCCACATCTCGAGGAATCCATGCGTTCCCAAGCTCTCTTGACCGGCGCCCTCATTTTGTCCGCGGCAGGGCTCGCCGCCCAGCAGCCCATGAAGGATCCTGATCACACGGTGGCCGGCGGCGGCGCGTTCCCCGCCGGCTGGAACGTCCGCACCGAGCGCAGCGCGCCGACCACCAACGTGAAGTTCGTGGCGATGGGCGACGGCTTCCATACGACGCAGGGCCCCGCCGCCATCATGTGGCGGGATCAGGACACCGCCTCCGGCAACTACCACACCGTTGCGACCTTCACTCAGACCAAGGCTCCGATGCATCCCGAAGCCTACGGCCTGATCGTGGGCGGGAAGAGCCTGAACGGCGACGCGCAGAGCTACACGTACCTGATCGTCCGCGGCACC
>DATMOQ010000004.1:0-12893 GCA_035568195.1 Gemmatimonadales bacterium | reverse complement strand
CCACAGGCGATAAAGGTCCGAATACCCGTTCTCGGCCAGCCCCGAGAACACCAGGCTCTGCCCGTCGGGACTCCAGGACGGCGAGAGGATCCCCACCAGGTCCGGGAACTGGAACCGGCCCACCTTCTGGCCGCGCTTCAGATCCCAGATGAAGAGCGCGTCGCGATCCAGGTACTTGCTGGTGAACGCGAGCAGCCGCCCCCGCCACACGTCGAGCCGCGAATCGAAGAAGTGGAACGATTCGAACTCGGGCGTGCGCTCGCCTTTCACCACGGCCCGACGGTCTTCCCCGTCCATCCGCGTCGAATAGATGTCGGTGTAGCCGTCTGCGGGCGAGAAGTAGAGCACGCGACTGGTGCTGTCCGTGGAGTCGCGGACCACGGCGGGCTTGATGGCCAGGTTGTCGATCCGACGCGCCTCGAGCGCGAGGGGCCGGGAGTCCTGCACCGCCGGGTAATACTTCTGCCGCATCCAGTAGCGCCAGGCCTCGGAGATCTGCTGCAGGCTCTGGCCGTATACGCCTTCCATCAGCTGGTCGAACGTCTCGTATTTCCAGGTCTGGTCGTACACCTCCAGAATCCGCCACTCCCCGTACCGCTCGGCCAGGAACTCATGGATCTTGGCGCCGATCGGGTAGATGGCGCCCCCGCCCGCGTAGGTGAGCTGGGGCAGGGGCGGCAGCTGACCGGTGACCGTGAGCTCCCGGAGCAGCATCTCCCCCTGGTTGTCGGTCCCGATGGAGAAGTACTCCGCCAAGCCTTCGGTCCACCACAGCGGCAAGGCGGCGTGGTGCTCCCGCGGATAGCGCCGATAGGTCTGACCTTCCAGGCTCAGCTGAAAGACATGGACCAGCTCGTGCCGGATGGTGTGCTTGAACTCGTAGTAGCTCCCGGTAAACGGGAGGGTCACCCGCTCCTTGGCGAAATCCGTGACGCCCAGCAGGCCTTCGGGCGGAACGTAGGGCAGGATGTTGGTCTGCTCGAAATCGGTGTGGGAGGCGTAGACGATGAGCGGCACGCGGTGCGGGACTTCGTGATTGAACCGCCGGGACAGCACGCCGTAGCTCTCCTCGGCGTAGGCCAGCGCCACCCGGGCCAGCTCCTCTTCGGCCGGATAATAATGGAGGTCCACGTGCGGGCCCTGCATCACCCGCCAGTCGAACTCCTTGAACTGCACCTTGTTTTCGCCGAAATACCCGTACTGGGCCCGCAGGACCGACGGCAGGAGGATCACCGCGGCCGTGACGGCCAGTAAGCGCAGCCTCATCGATGGACGCTGCGGATGCGGTCACCCTGCGTCACCGCATCCAGAACCGACAAATCGGACGTCACCCGGCCGAAGATGGGATAGGTCCCGTCCAGCCGCGGCTCCGGTCCCACCGTGATGAAGTATTGACTGCCCCCCGTGTCGGGTCCGGACAACGCCATCCCCACCGAGCCCTTCTGGTAGCGCAGTGGATTGAGCTCGTCCCGGAGCGAGAAGCCCGGCCCGCCCCACCCGTCGTCGCGCGGGTCTCCGTCCTGGATCACGAAGTTGGGCACCACGCGGTGCCAGTGGTCACCGTCGAAGTACCGCCGGTCGACCAGCCCCAGGAATGCCGCCACCGTCAGCGGGGCCTCGCCGGGGAGGAGCTCCACCACGATCGACCCGCGATCGGTGTCGATGGTGATCGTGGGGTTGGGCGTCCCGTGCAGGGCCGGATAGAGGTAGCGCCGGGCCGCGTCGCGGTAGTCGGCTTCGGTGTTTCGCGTGGCCACGGGCGGCGCCGGCTGCCATCCGGGCAACGGACCCGGGAACGTGGACGCCGCCATCCGCCAGGCCAGGTAATCGGTGGGACGCGGCACGACGCCGAAGAACCGGGTGCTGACGTCGGTCAAGCCCCCCGGGCTCGCCGCCGCGATGGCACCGAGCGCCTTGATGGCGGAGAGGCGGGCGTCGTCGAAGGGATCCCCGGCCCCGCGCCGGTAGGAATCGATAAGCGGATCGATGTCGGCCACCACGGGCCGTCGCGCCACCGCGTCCGCCGCGACACTCCGCACGGCCGGGTCGGCGTGGGTCAACAGCCCGCGCGCGCGCGCGGCGAACGCGCTGTCCCCGGGCGGAATGAAACGCATCATCGCGCCGAGCGCGGCGGCCACCACGCGGCCATCGGGATCACCCAGCAGTCCGTCGAGCCGCCTCCGATCCCCCGCGGCGCCGTCCGCCTCGGCCGCGACGCTCCGCCAGTGCCAGTCGGCGTTGGTGGTCAACGAGTCCGCAAAGAGCACGCCGGCCGCCGAGTCGGCTTCGGCCAGACCGATCGCCGCCTGCCGGCGCACGGCGAAATTGGCGCTCGCCAGGTGGGACCGCAGCGCCACCACCGCCGCGGACCCCCGCGAGATGCCCAGGGTGGTTTCGGCCACTACGGCGACGCCGGTGACGGCGTCCGACGCGAGCGGGGCGATGCTGGCGGCCAGCGTGGAGTCGTGGAAGGTGCCCAGACACCGCAGGGCGTTGATCCGTACGTGCGGGTCGGTGTCGGTGAGCAGACGACGCACGCGATCGATGACGGACACCCGGGGCTGGCGCGCGCCGTCGACCGCCTTGGCCGTGATCCCCCGCAGGGCCGCGGCCCGGACGGTGGCGTCCGGATCGTCGATGGCGGTCAGCAGCATGGGAAGGCCACGGGGGTCGGCGAGGCGGGCCAGCGAGAAGATGGCGTTCCACCGGACCAGGTTGTCCCGATCCTGGCCGAACCGGATGAGCGAGAGCACGGGCGCCTGACTCCCCAGGCGCCAGGACTCGAGCAAGGCGCGCGACACGACTTGATTGGTCTGGCCGGGTCGACCGGCATCCACGATGAGCTGCAGCGCGCGGCCGGCGTCGGGGCCGCCGATCTTCGCGATCGCGGTCACCGCTTCGAACACCCCGATGCCCTGCGGGTCGGATGACCCGCGCTGAACGATGTCGAGGAGCGGCTGTACCGCGCGGGGGTCCTTCAACAGCCCCAGGCCGAACGCCGCGGCGGCCCGGACCCCGTCTACGGAATCGGTGAGCGCCGCGAGCAGGATGGACGTCGCCGCCGTGTCGCCGATGCGCCCCGCGGCGAGCGCCGCCTGACGCCGGATGGTCGGGTCGGACTGCTGCAGTCCGTCGCGGAACAGCGCCTCATCGAATCGGCGACCGTCCGCCGCCGCCAGGAGCCGGGCGAGCTCGCCCACCGCCGCCTCGTCGACCGGTGCGGGCTGCTGCGCGGCGAGGGGAGATGACACCACGAGGGCCACCAGCCCCAACCACAGGATCCGCCCGCTACAGGCGAACGGGGTCCGACGTCGGCGCCAGAAGCTCACGCACGTGCTCCGGAATGCGGGTGGGCGAATGCTTGCGGTCGAGAGCCATCAGGGACGTTTGCGCGGTGGCGAGAAGCTCCGCGTTGGCGGCCCCCTCCCGTTCGACGGCGTATCCGAAGGTGACCTGCCGCGACGCCACCTCGCGAACCCAGCAGCGGACCCGGACCAGGTCGTCGTACCGCGCCGCGCGACGATAGCGTACCTGGAGATCGGTCACGGCCAGGTACACTCCCTGCTCCTCCATCTCCTTGTAGGTGACACCGGTCCCGCGCAGGTGTTCCGTCCGCGCCATATCCAGCCAGATGACGTAATTGGCGTGATAGACCAGGCCCATCTGATCGGTCTCGGAGTAGTTGACCCGGTGCTCGATGGCGGTAATCATGACGCCCGCCACGCCACGATCTGTGCCTGATCCCCGGTGCTGACCCCGGCGGCCGCGGCTTCGTCCGAGTCGAGATGGACCTCGGTGGCGTGCGCCGCACCGGCCCGGACCAGCAGTCCCTCGAACACGACGCGCCGGCTTCCCGTTCCGCACACGATGTCGATCCAATCGCCGTCCTTCAGGCCGAGGCGCGACGCGTCATCGGGGGCGCAATGGAGATGCCGGGCCGCGATGATGACGCCGGTCGAGAGTGCGACCGATCCGGCGGGCCCCACCAGCGTCACGCCGCCGACGGAACCGGTCAGCTTCCCCGAGTTCGCGAGGTGCGCCGGCACGCCGAGGGTCCGGGCGTCGGTGAACGCGAGCTCGACTTGCGTGGCGGCCCGCGCGGGCCCCACCACCCGCATGCCGGAGAGCTTCCCCTTCGGACCGGTCAGGTCGATCCGCTCCCGGGCCGCGTACTGGCCGGGCTGGGTAATCATGCGGTCGATGGTGAGCGTCTTTCCGTCACCCAGAAGTCGGGTGACGTCGGCGGGAGACAGGTGCAAGTGGCGGTTCGAGACTCCGATGGGGACGGAGGCGCCGACGGGAGAGCTCATTCCCCGTAGGGAATCCAGATGTTCTTGACCTGCGTGGCGTGCCGGAGAAACTCCGGCCCCTCCCCGCGCGACCCGTCGAGCCAGTCCCGCCGCTGATCGGTGGCCCACGTCTGCTTCATGTTGCCCGCGGACGCTTCCTCCACGGTCTTCACGCCCGCGGCCGACCCCCAATACCACACCGCGTCGACATCGAGATGCTCGGCGAGCACCTTGGCGAGCGCATCACGGTCCCCGGTGACGATGTTGATCACGCCGTCGGGGAGATCCGAGGTCTCGAGCACGGCGTAGAAGTCGGTGGCGGACAGCGGATGCGCGGCGGACGGGATGGCGACCACGGTGTTGCCGGTGGCGATCGCGGGCGCCACGAGGGAGACCAACCCGAGCAGCGGAGGCGCGTCGGGAGCGGCGATGCCGATGACGCCGACCGGCTCCGGCATCGCGAGCGTCACGCCCCGGATCGGCACCTGGTGCACGGCCCCGTCGTATTTGTCGGCCCAGGCCGCGTACGTGAACAGCCGCGAGATCGCGGCGGCCACCTCGCGGCCCGCGGCCTCGGCCCCCGCGCCGGTCTGGGCGGTGATCCGCCGAGCGAACTCGTCACTGCGGACCGAGAGGTTCTCGGCGATGTAGTAGAGGATCTGCGCGCGGGCATGCCCGGCGCCCGTTCCCCACGCAGCCGCCCGGTGCGCGGCTTCGACCGCGTCCCGGATGTCCTTGCGATTGCCGTCGCCCACCTCGCCGATCACCTCGCCGCCGGGCCCACGCACCTGCCGGCTGTAGCCCTGGTCGGGGCGGACCTGTTTTCCCCCTATAAACAATTTGGGGGTGCGGTCGATTGCCGGGAGTCGTGAGTCGGGAGTCGTTCGCCCCGATGTGGCTGGAGCCTCCTCCCGCATCGACGTCGACGACTCCCGACTCCCGACTCCCGTCGCCTGCGAAGCAGGTTCGAGGTAGCGGAGGTACGCCCACATCCCCTCTTTCCCGCCTTCGCGCCCGAACCCCGACTCCCGGTAGCCCCCGAACCCGGCGGCGGCGTCGAACAGGTTGGTCGAGTTGATCCAGACCACCCCCGCCTTGATCTTGGGCGCGATGTCGAGCGCGAGATTGATGTTCTCGGTCCAGATGCTGGCGGCCAACCCGTAAGGCGTGTTGTTCGCGATCTCCACGGCTTCCGAGGGCGTGCGGAACGTCATGGACACCAGCACCGGGCCGAAGATCTCCACCTGGGCGATGCTGGCCGCGGGCGCGACGTCGGTGAAGAGGGTCGGCGGATAGAAGTAGCCTTCAGTGGGACAGGCCCACGTGGGTTGCCACATCGTGGCGCCTTCCGACACCCCTTGCTCCACCAGGGACCGGATGCGCTCGAGCTGAACGGGGGCCACGATGGCGCCCATATCGACCGCCTTGTCGAGCGGCTCGCCCACCCGGAGCTTCTCCATGCGCGCCCGCAGCTTGGGAATGAGTTTCCCCGCAATACCCTCCTGGACCAGCAGGCGCGATCCGGCGCAGCAGACCTGCCCCTGATTGAACCAGATGGCGTCCACGACGCCTTCCACCACGCTGTCCAGATCGGCGTCCTCGAATACAATGAAGGGACTCTTCCCGCCCAGCTCGAGCGTGAGTCGCTTGCCCGATCCCGCGGTGGCTTTGCGGATCTGGCGCCCGACTTCGGTCGAGCCGGTGAACGCGATCTTGTCCACGCGCGGGTGATCGACGAGCAGCTTGCCGGTGCGTCCGTCCCCGGTGATCACGTTCAACACGCCCGCGGGCAGCCCGGCGGCCTGCGCCAGCTCGGCGAAGCAGAGCGCGGTGAGCGGCGTGAACTCGGCGGGCTTGAGGACGACGGTGTTTCCGGCCGCCAGCGCGGGGGCGACTTTCCAGGCGACCATCAGGAGCGGGAAGTTCCAGGGGATGATCTGCCCCACGACCCCCACCGGTCCGTATCCCGGAAACTCCGACTCGGCGAGCTGCGCCCAGCCGGCGTGGTGATAGAAGTGGCGGGCCACGAGCGGGATATCCAGGTCCCGGGTCTCCCGGATGGATTTCCCGTTGTCGAGGCTCTCGAGCACGGCGAGCAGGCGGGAATGCTTCTGGACCGTGCGGGCCAGGGCGTAGAGGTGCCGGGCCCGGACGTGCCCCGGCAGTGCGGACCACGCCGGCAGCGCGGCGGCGGCGGCCTGCACGGCCGCGTCCACGTCGTCCGTGCCGGCCTGCGTCACCCGGGCCAGCACGTCGCGCGTCGCGGGGTTGATGGTCTCGAAACGGTCGCCGGCCTTCGCCTCCACCCAGCGCCCGCCGATGAAGAGACCGAACCGGCCGCCATGTTCCTTGATCCACTCCAGCGCGGGCGCGCGTGCCTCCGGCGCGGGACCCCACTCCATGGTTTCGAAGATCTTGGCGACGGTGGTCACATCACACCATCGGATGGCGGTGCGCCGCGGAATAGCGGCCGGTCACGAAGTGCTCGAGCTGGCGCTCGATGTCGGTCAGGAGCGCACTGGCGCCCAGCCGGAACCGGTCGGCACGCATCCAGCGCTCCCCCAGCTCCTCCTTCATCAGTATCAACCACTCGAGAGCGCTCTTTGCCGTCCGGATGCCCCCCGCGGGCTTGAAGCCGACGGCGTATCCCGTCTGCTCGAGGTAGTCACGGATCTGGCGAACCATCACGAGGCCCACGGGCAGGGTTGCGTTGACCGGCTCCTTGCCGGTGGAGGTCTTGATGAAATCGGCCCCCGCCGCCAGGGCCACCCGGGAGGCGCGGGCGACGTTGGTGAGCGTCGCCAGCTCGCCGGTGCCGAGGATGACCTTCATGTGGGCCGCGCCGCAGGCCTCGCGAAAGCGCCAGACTTCGTCGTAGAGGCGCTCCCAGGCGCCGGTGAGCACGTGGCCGCGGGTGATGACGACGTCGATCTCCCTCGCCCCCGCCTCCACCGATGCCTTCACCTCCTGGACCCGCTGCTCGAGCGGCGAGAGCCCGGCCGGAAAACCGGTCGACACCGCGGCCACCGGAATGCCCGAGCCCGCCAGCGCCCGCACGGCCGCCGGCACCAGTGCGTGGTACACACACACGGCCCCGACCTGAATCGGCAGGTCGGCGGCGCCCAGGGCGTCCAGCAGGTCCCGCCGGATCGGCTCGCGCGCCTTGGCCGCGAGACGCGCCACATTCCCCGGGGTGTCGTCCCCGGACAGTGTCGTGAGGTCGATGCAGGTGATGGCGCGCAGGAGCCAGGCCGCCTGCCACTCCCGCTTGACGGTGCGGCGCTTGGGTAGGGTGGCGGCGCGGCGCTCCACCGCGCTGCGATTGATCCGGATACCTGAGATCAGCTCGAGATCGAGGGGGACGCCCGGATTCCGGGCCGGTGCCGCCGGGGGGTCGGCGGGCCGGGACCCCCGCCCGGGGCTCCCGGCGGGGTCCCGGGGACGCCCATACTTGGTCTGATCGCGGGTCGCCTTCATGGTCAGCGGAGAATGCGGGCGACAGGGGCAAAAGTCAAATGGGACAGGCGCTTGCGAGCCCGGGACCCGATTCCTAGCTTGGGGCCGTGCAGACGTCCCCGGAACGCGTCATCGTGGTGGCTGATGCGCACCTCGGGCAGGTCCCTCCCGCCACCGCCGCGGCGTTCCATCGCTTTCTCGATACGGTCCCCCAGCCCTCCGATCACCTCCTCATCGACGGCGATCTCTTCGATTTCTGGTTCGAGTACGGCGCGGTGATTCCCCGCCGGCACTTCGGCCACATCGCCAAGTTGCGGGAGCTGAAGGCTCGGGGCGTCCGGATCACGCTGATGGGCGGGAATCACGATCGCTGGGGTGGCCCGTTTCTCACCGACGATCTGGGGATCGGCTTTCACGCCGACCCGGTGGAGATGCAGCTCGCGGGGCGGCCTGCGTTCGTCGCCCACGGAGACGGGTTGACGGAGCAGCATTGGAGCGGGGCGCTCACCCACCGGATCCTCAAGCACCGATGGACCATCTCCGTGTTTCGCGCGCTGCACCCTGACTTGGGCTTCTGGATCGCCGATCGGCTATCGGGCACCCTCGCGGACAGCACGAAGGACCGCGCGGTGCTCGATCGCGCGGCGCTGGCGCAGGAAGCCTGGGCGGAGTCGCTCCTCGACCGGCGCCCCGATCTTTCTCTGGTGGTGCTGGCGCACACCCACCGGCCCCGCCTGGTGGTGAGGCCTGACGGTCGCGCTTATGTGAATCCCGGAGCATTTCTGGACTGCGGACGGTATGCGGTGATCACCACGAAGGGCGTGGAGCTGCAGCAGTTCACAGGTTGACGACTTCGACCTCCGTGTCCCGCAGCCGATCCCCGAGGAACGTGGCGCCCACCTTCCGGAACCTCGGCGCGTCGTCGGAGACCACGAAGTGATGCGTCGGCGGACCCGACCCTCCGGCGTCGAGCTTCTTCTCCCGCAGCGCCGTCTCCACCGCCCGCGCCGTTTCTCCCCCACTGTCGATCAGCGTCACGCCGGCTCCCAGGACGCGCCCTAACACCGGCTTCAACAGGGGATAGTGCGTGCAGCCCAGCACCACGGTGTCGACCTGCGCCCGGGTGAGCGGCGCCAGGTACTCGCGCGCAATCAGCTCGGTGGCGGGATGATCGAGCCATCCCTCCTCCACCAGGGGCACGAAGAGCGGGCAGGCCGCCCCCTCGACCTTCGCGGTGGGACTCAAGGTGGCGATGGCGCGCTGGTAAGCGCCGGACGTGATGGTGCCGACCGTGCCGATGACGCCCAGGGCCCCGCCCTTCGAGGCGGCCACGGCCGCGCGCGCGCCGGGCTCGATCACGCCGATGACGGGAACGGGCGCGATGCTGCGGAGGTGATCGAGGGCGTGCGCGGTGCTGGTATTGCACGCGACCACGACCATCTTGACGCCGCGCTCCAGGAGAAACTTGAGGATCTCGCTCGAGTACCGGCGGACCGTCTCGGCGGACTTGGGACCGTACGGGACGCGGGCGGTGTCTCCGAAGTAGAGCACCGACTCCCGCGGCAGGCGCTCGAACAGCGCGCGCGCCACCGTGAGACCGCCCAGGCCGGAGTCGAAGACGCCGAGTGGGGCGTCGTTCACCAGGGACCGATGGGGACGGAGACGCCGACGCCCCGCGGGAACGCCTGGAAATGAAGATCCTTGGGGAAATCCTGCAGGTGCGCCGACACGAACGCCTCGGCTCCGGAAAAGAGGTGGTTGAACACCCAGAGCACGGTCCAGTCCTGCACTTCCTGCCGCTTGGAACGCACGTTCGGCGAGCCGGTGCGGGAGAAGTAGTCCGCTTCCTGCTGTGCCTTCAGCGTCATCATGATGGTGACCCCTTCCCAGGCGGCGAACGCCGCGCCGGTGCCGCTGCGGTGGGTCACGGCCTGCCCCCAGCCCGGCAGGAGCATCGAGCGCCAGAGCGCATTGATGGCACGAACCTCGTGGAGGGTGTCAGGCGACGTGGGGATGGCGCGGGTGGAGTCTTGGCCAGAGACACTCAGAGGCCAAGACGCTACGAGGCTAAGGAGAAGCACGATCCTCACGAGGCCACCAGCACGGGCAGGCGTCCCGGTTCCACGGTGATGGTGCACTCGCGGACACCCGGTGCCCGCAGCTCGCCGTCCAGGTGCATCACGAGCGGATGGTCTCCCCGAATGGTGATTTCCCGGGCCCGGACGAGCCGTACCTCCCGCATGGTTCCGTGAGTCCCTTTCATTACCTTGGGCAGCGCCATCAGGAACCGGGGCAGGCGCACTCCTTGAATGACGCAGAGGTCGAGCACGCCATCCGCCGGGTCCGCGTCGGGCGCGAACCGGTAGCTTCCGCCCGCCGTCGTGCCGTTGCACACCTCCACCATCATCACCCGGCCCCGTTCATTCCAGTCCCCCGCCCGGATGTCCAGCACCGGCGGGACGAAGCCCGCGAACGCCTTGAGCACCGGCACCAGGTAGGACAGGAATCCCTTCAACCCCGGCATCCCGTCCCGGATCCGCACCACCTCGGGGCCGAACCCGAACCCGAGGGTGTTCACGAAGTACTCGCCCGCCACTTTGCCGGCGTCGAAATGTCGGACCGTCGCGTGCGCGATCCGGCCCACGGCGCGCTCCGGGCTGTGGCGGTAGACACCGAGAAGTTTAGCGAAATCGTTGCCGGAACCAGCGGGGACCACGCCCAGGACGGCCGACCCGCCGGCGGTGAGCAGCCCGTTCGCCACCTCGTGTACGATGCCGTCGCCCCCGACCGCGATCACGTGCTCGGCGCCGTCCCGGGACAGCGCGGCCGCGAGCGCGGACCCGTGCCCGGGTCCCGCCGTCTCGACCGCGTCCACCGTCCAACCTTCTCCATGGAACGCCCGCGCGACCCGGTCCTTGATTCGACGGGCGGCGCCCCGGCCGGCGGCCGGGTTGATGATCAGATGGGCTAGGTGAGGTATCCCTCGTCCCACGCAACCTCGAATTCCCACTTGCACGAGGGACACTTGAGCCGTTTGGCCTTGCGGGGGAGTTTGGCCCGTTCCCCGCAGGAGGGGCACACGCCGTAGGGATCGCCGAGGGAGGCCCGGGGGACTCCCTTAGGCGCGCGAACCACCGTCCATTTGGGGTGCGGGCGGTCCACGATCTCGATCATCGCCTTCAGGAAGGCCTTGGGGCGTCCGCCCACTTCGATCACCACCTCGAGCTCCTTCTCCTCGAGAACCCGGTACCACGCCCCGCGGCGCAGCCGGACGTCGACGTCGTCGCGCAGCCGCGCCCAACGCGACTTGACGCCGATGACGCCGCGGCTCAGCGGGACGCTCCGGTCGCGGACGCTTTGGCGACGGGCCGGATCGGCTGTCGCGCCGTGAGCACGTAGAAGTTGTCGTCCACGTGGAACTGATCGGCGGACGAGAGATGCACCCGCTGGGTCTGCCACCGGGCCGTCGGGTGGACCAGACCGTAGGTACCGTCCGCGAGGGTGACACGCACCGGCATGTCGAACCCGGGGACCGCGTCGGTCCACCGGAACAGGAGCGTCGAGTCGACCAGGTGGTATTCGAAGACCGGGATGCTGGTGGTGCGCAGATACTGGTCGAACACTTTGGACAGATCCACGCCGGCCTGCGCGGTGATGTAGCTCTCGATCTGGTGGGTGGTGACGGTCTGATGCCAATACGTGTGGCTCAGCCCCCGGAGGATCTCCCGCCACTTGGCGTCGTCATTCACGATCTGGCGGATGGTGTGCAGCAGGTTCCCGCCCTTGTAGTACATGTCCCCCGAGCCCTCGGCATTCACGCCGTAGGGCCCGATGATGGGGCGGTCGTTCTGCACGTTGGCGCGGGTGCCGATCACGTACTCCGCGCCGGCATCCTTTCCGGCCCCGCACTCCACGAACAGGTTCTCGGAGTAGTTGGCGAAGCTCTCGTGCACCCACATGTCGGCCTGGTCCTGCATCGTGATGCTGTTGCCGAACCACTCGTGCGCGCTCTCGTGCACGATGATGAAGTCCCAGCCCGTCCCCTGCCCGGAGTGGGAGAGATCGATCCCCTTGCCGGTCTGGGCGGAGTAGTAGCCGTCCTTGTAGTGATTCCCGTACGCGATAGCGCTCTGGTGCTCCATCCCCAGGTGCGGCGTTTCCACGAGCTGGTAGCCGTCCGGGTACCACGGATACGGGCCGAACCAGTTCTCGAAGCATTTCATCATCGTTTGGGCCTGACGGAACTGGACCTTCGCCGTGTCCAGGTGGTACGCGAGGGGCCAGAAGTTCATCGTCAACTTCCCCGCCTCGCCCACGAAATCCGTCTCGAAGTGACCGTACACGGCGGCGTTCACGGCCACGTCATAATTGTTGATCGGTTCCGTCACGAACCACTCGAACGTCGTCGTGCCGTTCGGGTTGTGCGTCGTGCTGCGAAGGCGGCCGTTGGAGACGTCCTGGAGCGGATCGGGCACCGTGATGGCGATGCGCTGGCTGTCGGGCTCGTCGGCCAGGTAGTCCTTGTTCGGCCACCACACGCTGGCGCCCAGTCCTTCGCAGGCGGTGGCGATCCAGTTGCGGCCGAGGGAGTCTTTGGCCCACACGAAGCCGCCGTCCCAGGGGGCGCGCTGCGCCACCCGCGGCCGTCCGTGGTAGTAGACGGTGACCGTCTTCGTCGCGCCGACCGCCTGGGGGGCCGTCAGGGAGACGAAGAAGGCGTTGCCGTCCCGACGGTACGTCAGCTTCCGCCCGTCCTGGATCATGCTGTCGACTCCGAGGGGGGCTTGGAGGTCGATCTGCATGTCGCGCGAGGGGCCCGTCACCTTGTAGGTGATGCCGTTCCAGCCTCTGATGGTCGAATCGGCGGGGCTGACCGCCACGTGGAGGTCGTAGAACGACACGTCCCACCACGCGCGTTCGGGCGTGTTGGACCCGCGGATGGTGTCGGCGTGGGTAAAGACTTCGGGCCGCTGAGCGCTCGCGAGGCTCAGGGGCAGGACGGCCAGGGCTGCCAGGAGCAGGTGCTGGCGCACGGAACACACTCCCCTAGGTGAAAGGCGTGGGCGCGGGGGGACAGAATGGCATCCGGGCGCGCTCGGGGCAAGATGGGGGCAAGTTGTTGTGGCGAGTGCACGTAACCGACCGTAT
>DATMOQ010000003.1:0-3099 GCA_035568195.1 Gemmatimonadales bacterium | reverse complement strand
CGAGATCGCATCGAGTCCCGGTGGAACCGAAGTGGTGGTGCGTTTCCCCGCGCCGGCCGAAGTGTAAGCCTCCCGTAAGGCCATCCGGATAGCTTGCGGGCCTCATGCGCCTGTTCCTGACGTTCGCACTCCTGCTTCCGGTATCGGCCAGTGGTCAGGGCCCGCGGGAGATCTCGCGCGCCGACGCGATCGCGGCCGCCCTGGCTCGTGGTCCCCGTGCCGCTCTGGCGCGCGCGGACTCCGCCGCCGCCCGCGGTGATCTGGCCGCCGCGCGCGCTTTTGCGAACCCCACGCTCTCGGCCAGTTACACCAAGGCCGTGCCCCGCTATCACTACATCCTTGACATCCCGGTCGACTGGCCCTGGGTTCGCGCCCCGCGGGTCGGCGCGGCCCGCGCCGGCGCCGAGGCGGAGGGCGCGCGGTACGCGTTCGAGGTGGCGGCCGTGCGCTTCGACGCCGACACCGCGTACACGGTGGCGCTGGCAGCGCTGGCGCACTCCCGGCTGTCGCGGCGAAACGCCCTCGACGCGGACTCTCTCCTGCGCGTGGCACGCCTCCGACGCGATGCCGGAGATGCGAGCGAGATGGACACGCGGCTCGCGGAGATCAACGCGGGAGAGCTGGCCAACACGGCGGCCGAGGACTCACTGACGGCGGTTGCCGCCCTCCTCAACCTGCAGCTCGTGATGGGTCTCCCGGGAGATTCCACGGTGGCGCTTCACGACTCCCTCGAGCTCCCCGCCACCGGCGCCGATCAGGTGCCGCCGGAGCCGCTGGCCGTGGTGGAGGCCCGGGCCCAGCTGCAGGCCGCGGAGCGGGTGCTGAGTCTCCAGCGCTCCGCGAATCTGTTCTCGCCCAGCCTGCAGGTAGGCGTCGAGCGGGGAGACCCGACGGGGTCGGAGGCGGGAGCCCTTCCGACCATCGGGGTCGCGCTGCCGTTGCCCATCTTCAACTGGAACGGCGGAGCCATCGCGCGCGCGCGCGCCGACCGTGACGCCGCCGCGATCCGCCTCGATGCCACCCGCCGCGCCGCCGCCGCCGCCCACGCGCGGGCGGTCGGGGAGCGCGCGGTGGCGCTGGCCCGGGCGCGCCGCGACGCCGGGTTGGTGACGAGCGCCGATTCCGTGGCCGCGATGTTCCTGAAGGCGTACGCCGAGGGCGCGGTATCCTTGCCCGACGTGCTGGAAGCGCAACGCAACGCGCGGGAGGCCCTGGCGCGATACGTGGACGACCTTGCGCTCGCGAACACTGCCGTGGGTTTCGTGCGTCTCCTCGACGCGTCGGAGGTCGGGCCATGAAGCGGCTGCTGCTCCTGTCGGTGTTCCTCGCGGGATGCGGGGGAAGAGGCGGTGATGCGGAGCCGGCGGCCGCGCACGTGGGGACGGCGACCGTGCGGCGAGCACCGTTCACGGAAATCGTGACGGCCATCGGCACGGTGGCGGCCCGCCCCGGTCACTTCGCCGAGCTGGCGGCTCCGGCGCCGACCCGGGTTACGCGGATCCTGGCATCACCGGGGCAGCGGGTCAGGATCGGGGACACGCTGGTGGTGTTCGAGGTCGCCACCTTTCAAGCCGCGGCAAACGCGGCCGACGTGGCGTTGCGCGGCGCAGAGAACGCGAACGAGCGTGCCCTGCGATTGACGCAGGCGGGCATTCTTCCCAAAAAGGATGCGGACGCCGCCGCCCAGGCTCTGGCGGACGCCCAGTCGAACGCCGTCACGGCCCGCCGCAACGCGCAACTGTCCGCTCTCTGTTCTCCTCTCGACGGCGTGGTCACCCATCTCTCCGCCGTCCTCGGCGCGTCCGTCGATCCTTCCCAGCCGGTAGTCGGCGTGGCGGACCCGTCCGCCATTGACCTCACGTTCGCTCTTCCGCCGGATGCCGCCGCGCGGGTGCACATCGGAGACTCCGTGCTCGTGATCGCGGGCGATCAGGGGGTGGGGGACACCCTGGGCCCCGCGCGAGTCCGGGACGTCGGAGCCGTGGTGGACTCCCTCACCCGCGCGGTCACGGTCCGGGCCCACTTGACGCGCCCCGGCCGCACGCCCCGGATCGGCGAAACCGTGCGCGGGCGGATCGCGGTGCGGACCCTCCCGACGGCGCTGGTCATTCCCGAAGCGGCGCTGGTGCCCAACGGGGAAGGCTTTGGGGTGTTCGTGGTGGACAGCGGCGGCCTCGCGCATCTCCGGCCCGTCCAGGTGGGAGGCCGGGCCGACTCACTGGCGGAGATCCTCTCCGGGGTGTCGGCCGGGGAGATGGTCGTGACCACCGGCGCGTACGGGATCATCGACAGCGCCCGCGTCGCGCCACCCCGTCCGTGACGCTGTTCGAGATCCTGTCCCGGCAACGCCGCCTCATCTACCTGGTGGTGGGGCTCTTGACCGCGACGGGTATCTGGTTCGCCGTAGGGTTGCCGTCGGCCATCTATCCCGAGCTCCAGTTCCAGCGGATTCAGATCGTGGTGGAGGGTTCCGCGCTTGGCGCGCGGCAGATGGTGTTCGGGGTGACTCGCCCGCTGGAAGAAGCCATCAGCACCGTTCCCGGCGTGGTCCGGGTGGACAGCCGCACCATCCGGGGCGCCGTCGAAACGTCGCTCTATTTCGATTCGCACACCGACATGACCAACGCCCTGAGCCTCACCCGGGCGCGGATCAATCAGATCGAATCCACGCTGCCGGCCGGTCTGGATATCCAGATCGAGCTGATGACGCCATCGCTCTTCCCCATCCTGTCCTACAACCTCGAAGGCGGGGACCCGGCCACCCTCTACGACATCGCGCGCTATCAGATCCGCCCCGTACTGTCGCGCATTCCCGGAGTCGGGCGCGTCATCGTGCAGGGCTCCGATGTGCACGAGATCGAGGTGGTGGCGGATCCCGGCCGACTGGCCGCGATGGGGATGACGTACGACCAGCTGGCCGATCGCATCCGCCGCGCCATCACCGTCGAGGCGGTGGGCCGCGTGGCCCGGGACTACAAGCAGTACCTGCTCGTGACCGACCAGGAGGCCCACACGCCCGAGGACGTGGGCGCCGTGGTGCTCCCCAACGGCCTGCGCGTCCGGGACGTGGCGACCGTGTCGCTGGGCACCGAGGATCAC
>DATMOQ010000002.1:0-7152 GCA_035568195.1 Gemmatimonadales bacterium | reverse complement strand
GCCGGCCTTAAGCACCCGGATCAGGTGGTCCCACTGCACGGCGGAGTCCGACGGATCCGGAGGGTTGTATTGGCCGGAGCCCGGCACGTGGAGCTGGGCCAGAGGCCAGAGCGTCCCGCGGGTGATCTCATTCCCCACCTGCACCCAGTCGGGCATGGCTCCCGAATCCTTCAGCGTCTTGATCGTTTCCCGGCTGTAGGACTCGACCCGCGCTTCCAGCGAGTCGAAGGGGAGACCCCGCCAGGCGACGGGGATCTCCTGATGCTGCGGGTCGGCCCAGGTATCCGAGTAATGGATGTCGAGCAGGAGGGTGGCACCGGCGGCCTTGATGCGCCGCGCCAGCGGGATGGTGTTGGCCAGGCTGTTGTCGGGTGCCTGGCGCACCGGCGAAACGAATACGCGCAGGCGGAATGACGTCCACCCGTGCCGCAGGAGGATGGCGACTTCGTCGTCGGCCTTGCCGTTGTCGCGGTACTCGCGCGGGGGACGCCCGGGACGGGGCGAATCGAGAAAGGAGACGTCCGCGCCCAGCGTGAACGACGGCGACGCGGCCGCCGGGCGCGGGCGGCTGGGGCGCGCTCCCAGGAACATGACGGCCAGTCCGGCCGCGGGGACCACCATCCATCGGCGCATCGAGACATAGTACCGCCTTGACGCCTGGTTTCCCACTTGGCACGTTGGGGGTGTGCACTTTGTGACGTGGAGACTCCGGGGCGTGGCGGGATTGGCTCTGACCGGAACGCTGTCCGCGCAGGCCGGGCCCCGCCCGCGGCTGCGGGCCGGGCAGGATACCAACAGCGCCGTGGCGTACTACGGATACGGGCTGTCGGTGATCGCGCGCGAACCCCTCAAGGCCACCCAGGGATTTTACTGGGCGACCCGGCTCGATCCCGAGCTGGCGGCGCCGTGGTACGGGCTGTGGGCGGCCTCGGTGCTGTCCTTCCCCGATCTGAAGCTCAACGAGTACATGGGGGGAGCCCGGACCGAGGTACGCGACTCGGTCCTGCACCTGGTGGACTCGTTGCGCGACCGCGCCGACTACCTCGACCCGGTGCTCCATCATGGGCTCGACGAGCTGATTCTCCGGCGCTGGTTCGAGCTCCTCGGCGGCGGCGACCTGAACCAGTACATCTTCGGAAACCCGGCCTTCGGCGGCTGGCTGGCCTACAGCCGCGGAGAGTTTGAGGCCTCAGTGGAGCGATATGAGCGCGCCATCAAGCAGGATCCCAAATCGGTGGACCTGCACTGGGCGCGCGGCCGGGCCTTTCTCCTGGAGCTGAGTTACGACTCCGCGCTGACGGAGATGCGCGCGTATCGGCAGGCCATCCAGACGCGCGACCAGAAGAAGACCAGACTCTTCCTGGAGTCGCACGAGATGGCCGACTACGCCATCGGGCGGGTCGAGGAATTGAATGGCCATCTGGACCGGGCCCGCCAGGAGTACGACACCGCGCTGATCGAGAACCTGGGGTTCGTGCCCGCGCACGCGGCGCTGGGGCGGCTGGCGATGGCCCGAAGCGACACGACCGACGCGCTGAAGGAGTTCGAGCAGGCGACCCAGGTGCCCGACGCGCTGCTGTGCTACACGTACGGCGTTCTGCTCTGGGCTAGCCGCCGCCTTCCCGAGGCCGTGACGCACTTCGGTCGAGCCATCGAGGCGGACCCGGATTACTCACCCCCGTATCTGTCGCTCGCGTACATCGAGGAAGGCAGCGGGGACGATTCTCTCGCCATCGCGCACTACCAGCGCTTCCTCGCCCTGGCCCCGTCCAACCTGACCACGCAGCTGGCGACCGCCCATCAGCACCTCGAGGCGCTGCTCGCGAAGAAGGGGACGCCGTAGGAATCGAAGTCCTTCCCACGCCCTCTCCTCGCCCGTTCCTGACGGCCGATTGGCGTCACCTGCTGATGCTCAATTACGAGGTGGAGCCTCGTCTTCTCGTCCCGCTCGTGCCCGCGGGAACCGAGCTCGACCGTCACGGCGGCCTGGTATTCCTCAGCGTCGTCGCGTTTCGCTTCCTCAACACGCGAATCCGCGGGTTTGCGATTCCCTGGCATCGTGATTTCGTCGAGCTCAACCTCAGGTTCTATGTCCGCCGCGAGGTCGACGGACAGGTGCGCCGCGGAGTCGTCTTCATCCGGGAGGTCGTTCCCCGGCTCGCGATCGCGGCGATCGCGCGGCTGGTGTACAACGAACCGTACGTCAGCCTGCCCATGCGGAGCCGGGTAGACCCATCGCCGCCGGCGGTACGCTACGAGTGGTATGTCGGGGGCCGATGGCAGACGCTTCGGGCGAGATCAGAGAGCGAACCCGTCATCCCCGCGGCCGGCAGCCACGAGGAGTTCATCACGGACCACGCCTGGGGGTACACGCGTCAGCGCGACGGCGGTACAGTGGAATACCAGGTCGAACACGAGCGGTGGGGCGTCAGGCCGGCGCGGGACATCGGGATCGATGCGGACCTTGGCACCCTCTATGGTGACGCGCTCGGCGCCGCTCTCACCACGCCGGATTCGGCCTTCATCGTCGACGGTTCGCCGGTCAGGGTGTATCGGCCCATCCGGCTACCGACCCCCCGTCGGACGAACGATAATGGTTGAGAGCATGGTGGCGATGAGCGTCCGCTCCGACGCCCCTCCCGCGAAGACCTCCGCCTGACACACCGTCAGGGTCCGCCCCGCGCGCAGCACGCGGCCGCACGCGAGAAACTCGGAGCCGCGCGCCGGCGCCAGCAGGTTGATCTTGAACTCCACGGCCAGAACGTCCGTGTCGGGAGGCGCCAGCGTGTACGCGGCATAGCCGTTCGCGGAATCGGCGACGCTGGCGATGGCCCCGGCGTGCATGAATCCGTTCTGCTGACCGAACCGAGCGTCGAACGGAAAGGCCAGATGGACTTCGCCCGGTGCCAGGAATACGATCCGGGCGCCCAGGGTGGCCATGTGATTCTGGCGGCCGAAGCTCTCCCGCACCCGCGCTTCGTAGGCCGGATCTGTCGGCATTGGCTTCAGAGGCCTCACTGATCGGAAGACGTCGAAACTATCCTGCACTTGGCGGGGATGATATGTCGAGGCGGCTCCCGCCGGCAGGCGTAATTGCGTTACCGGCGCCGATGGCGATCTTACGCTCATGAGCGAGCGGCGATACACCGAGGAGGAGATGGGGGCCATCTTCCGAGTGGCGGCGGAAGGACCGTCGGCGCCGCCGCACCAGCTCGCCCCCACGGATGGATTCACGCTGGCCGAGCTGCAGGCCATCGGCCGTGAGGCGGGCATTGCTCCCGACGCTGTGGCGCACGCCGCCCAAACGCTGGCGGTGCGGCAAGGCGCCGCGTCGCGGACCCTGCTGGGCCTGCCCATCGGGGTCGAGCGCCGAGTGACGCTGGGCCGCCGGCTTACGACTGCGGAGTGGGAGCAGCTGGTCGTCCAGCTGCGGGACGTGTTCCAGGCGCGGGGGCGAATCAGATCCGAGGGGTCCCTGCGCCAGTGGACGAATGGCAATCTCTACGTTCTCCTGGAGCCCACCCCCACCGGCGACCGCCTCCGCCTGGGTTCACTGCACGCCGGCGCGACGGCTTCCATCCGACTCGGACTCGTCGGTCTGGGATCCATGGCGTTTCTCGCGATCGCCAATCTGTTTGGCGCGCACATGGCCGACCTGGGGACCCTCGCGGGCCTGCTCGCCGGCGGCTTGCTCCTGATCGCCAACGGTGCCGTCCGCCTGCCGGGGTGGGCCCGCCTGCGCGGGCGCCAGATGGAAGACCTGGCGGCGCGACTCGCGCTGCCCCCCGGCGCAGAGCCTGAGGTTGGGGATTCGACCGGCGGTGGCCGCGCCTGAGGCTCGTTCGCTAAGTTACCTTCCACGAATATCGCTGCCCCCTCGTCCAACGGCAGGACATCGGACTTTGGATCCGAGAATGGTGGTTCGAATCCACCGGGGGCAACTCCTACGGCGCCTTGGGCATCCGCCCCGGCGTCCAGGGCACCCCCGCCGCCTCCGCCGCATCCTCGAGACCCTTGAGATCGACCTCGATCAGCTGCCGCACCTTCGGAAGCACGGTCTCGAACTGCCCCCGCACGTAGTCGACTTGCGCGCGCTCGGCGGCGTTCATGGGCGCGAGCGAATTCCCCGATCGGCTGCCCACCGCGCCGCGGAGGCGGTCGAGCAGCGACTGCGGCGTCGGCTCCTGACGGCGCTCCCGGGTCGGGTCGCCGGCGAGCAGGTCACGCGCGTCGCGCAGCCGGTTTTCCATCCCCCGCACCCGCCGGGCGAGCGTGGTGTCCGCGGCCGGCGTCTGATCGATGGCCCGCTCGAGGTACCCCACCCGCGTCAGCGTCTCGTTGAGCAGCGCCGAGGCGCCCAGCACCTCACGCTCGAGCGCCCCCACCTTTTCCTCGTCACCGAGGGAGGCGTAGACCCGCCCCGGGAGACCGCTGTCCGCGTCCACCACCCGGAACCGCTGCGGCGTGCCGAGCGGCGTGAACGCGCTGTCGTCCCGCTCGGACAGCGCCACCTGATAGGTGCCCGGGGGCGCGTACGGACCCCGCGGTCCGCTCCCGAAAGGAAAGTTCGGATCCGGTTTAAACGGCGGTGCGTCGACGGGATTGCTGGGCGGCAGGCGGAGGTCCCACGCCACCCGGTTGATGCCCTTGGCCGTCGGACCCGTAAACCGACGCACGACGTTGCCGGCCGAGTCACTCACCGTCACCACTACCGCCGGATCCTCTTCGCGGTCTTCGGCCTTCAGCGAGTCCCACGACGGATAGCCGACGTCCCCGCCCTGCTTCTCCTTCTCAGCTTCGGCTTTCTGCCGCCGTCCCTTCCGGGAGAGCACGGCATCCTTCAGATAGTAGGTGAACACCGCGCCGTACGGCGGGTTATCCGCCGCGTACGCGTTCGCGCCCTGGAAGGCGGCGCCGGGGAGCCCCAGCGGACTCGAGGGCACGTAGAGGAGCGCCGGACGAACCGGAAAGAGCGCCGCGCGCTGGGCCAGCGTTCCGGGACTTACCTGGCGCAGCGGCGTGTAGTCGTCGAGCACGTAGAAGCCGCGCCCGAAGGTGGCGAGCACGAGGTCGTTCTCACGCCGCTGGATGGTCAGGTCACGCACCTGGATGGTCGGCAGGCCGCCCTGGAGGCGCGACCACCCCTTGCCGCCGTCGACGGTGAAGTAGAGTCCGAACTCGGTGCCCACGAACAGCAGGTTGGGATCCACGCCATCCTCGGCGAGACACCAGACGTCTCCGCGCACCGGCAAGTCGCCGGAGATGTTGGTCCAGGTTCGCCCCAGGTCGGTGCTCTTGAGGACGTAGGGCGTGAAGTCCCCCGACCAGTGACCGTTGAAGACCGCGTAGACGGTGTTGACGTCGATCTGTGAGGGAACCACCCGGGACACGAACGTCGTGTCGGGAACGCCCGGGAAGCGATCCGACGCCCGCCAGTGCGCCCCGCCATCCTCACTGATCTGGATGAGGCCATCGTCGGTGCCGGCGAACAGCAACCCTTCCTTGAGCGGCGACTCGGCCAGCGTGAAGATCGTGCCGAACAAGGTGCTGGAGACGTTCTTCTCCACCGCGTCCACGCCCCAGACGTGGCCCATCAGCTTCAGGGCGTTCCGGTCGATCTGCCGTGACAGATCCGGACTCACCGGACGCCACGAGTCGCCCCGGTCGTCGCTGCGGTACACGTGCTGGGCCGCGAAATACAGCCGGTTGTGGTCGTGCGGGCTGATGATCACGGGCGAATCCCAGTTCCAGCGGAGCGCCTCACCGGTGGTGGGATCGAACGGCTGAATGCCGACCTGCTCGCCGGTGCGCAGATCGAAGCGGACCAGATTCCCGAACTGGGATTGGGCGTAGACCGTGTTCGGATCGGTGGGGTCCACGACACTGCCGAACCCGTCGCCCCCGGACGTGATGAACCAGTCGGAATTTCGGATCCCGTTTTCGGTGCGGGTGCGGCTCGGCCCGCCCACCGAGAAGTTGTCCTGGGCACCCCCGAACACGCGGTAGAACGGCAGCGCGTTGTCCGTGGCCACGCGGTAGTACTGGCTCACCGGCAAGTTGGCGCCGAACCGCCAGGTGCGGCCGCGGTCGAACGTCTCATAGACGCCGCCGTCGCACCCCACGATCAGGTGATCGGTGTCATCGGGGTCGATCCACACTGCGTGATTGTCGACGTGCTTGTTGAGCTCACCCAGGGCGCTGAACGTTTTGCCCCCGTCGTTCGAGATCTGGAGCAGCACATTCGCCGCGTACACGCGGTCGACGTTCTTCGGGTCGGCGAAGATCTCGTTGTAGTAATTCCCGCCGAACTGCGTCCCGCTCATCTTCTCCCAGCTCGCGCCACCGTCGCGCGACCGGAACAGGCCGCCCTTGTCGTCGGCGGCCTGCGCGATGGCATAGATGACGTCGGGGTCGGCGGGCGAGCGCGCCAGGCCGATGCGGCCCAGGTCCCCCTTGGGGAAGCCCGACTGGGACTTCACCCAGGTCTTGCCACCGTCGGTGGAGCGCCAGACCGCGGAGCCGGGACCCCCCGCGATGAAGCCGAACGCACGCCGTTCGCGCTGCCAGGTCGTGGCCACCAGGATGTCGGGATGGCGCGGGTCGAGCTGGACGTCGTTGGCGCCGGTCCACTCGTCTCCGGCCAGGATTCGGGTCCAGGTCGCGCCACCGTCCGTGGTCTTGTAGATGCCGCGGTCGCCACCCCCGCCCCAGAGCGGCCCCTGAGCGGCGACGTAGACCACATCCGAGTTGCGCGGGTCCACGACGATCCGCCCGATGTGCTGGGACTCCTTGAGCCCCACGTTCTTCCAGCTCTTCCCCCCGTCGAGCGACTTATAGACGCCATCCCCGAAGGCCACGACCCGCTGGGCATTGTTTTCGCCGGTGCCCACCCAGATGACGTTGTGGTCGTTGGGGTCGATCGTGATCGCCCCGGTGGACCACGAGGCCTCAGCGTCGAAGATCGGTGTGAAGGAGGTGCCATCGTTGATGGTTTTCCAGACCCCGCCGGCCGCCGTGGCCACGTACCAGACGGCCTTGTCGATGGGATCCACGGCGATATCGGCGATGCGGCCTTCGGTGAGCGCCGGGCCGATGGACCGAAGCTTCAAGCCGGAGACGATGCCACCGAGTCCGCCGCTGTCGGCCCGGGGG
>DATMOQ010000001.1:0-8736 GCA_035568195.1 Gemmatimonadales bacterium | reverse complement strand
CGCCGACCGCCGGCGAATCACGTGACGAAGTGCTGGTTAGCCCCATTGATGAGCCCCGCCGAGACTGGTCCATTACGTTGCAGACGCTCGGCCAGACATCTGTGCGCTTCTCCTACTCATACTTTCAGCCGCCCATCACCTGGGAAACGAAGTTCTACGTCTGGACCGACTCGACCGACCCCCGCTCCAAGCCCGACGCCTTTCAGGCGCTCCTCGGTGGCACGCCCGTCCTCACCCGCCACGAGCCCCGCCTCGACTACGAGTGGTACGGCCCCACCATCAAGGCACTCCCGCTCGAGCGCTGGGCCCTCGAGGCCCAGGGGACGGTCGACCTGGCACCCGGTACGTACTCCGTCCGCACCATCTCGGATGACGCCATCCGGGTCTGGGTGGACGGCAAGCTCGCCATCGACGACTGGACGCCGCACGAGTCAGTCGTGGACCACGCCGTGATCACCGGCGGGCACCACGCCCTCAGGGTCCAGTACTACCAGGTGGATGGGTGGACGGAGCTGCGGGTAGAGATTGTGCGGGGGGTGGAGACTTCGACGGGGTCGCCGGGGCCTCATTAGGCCAAGTCGGAACGGGGAACGCGGAATGCGGAACCTCAGGGTGCACGCTTACCTCCGCGTTCCGACTTCCGCGCTCCGAGTTCACCGATCCTGCAACCTTTCGGGACCCTCCCCCCATCCAACGCGGGTACCCACCTCCGGAGCCCCCATGAAGTCCCCCGTTCTACTCCTGGCCGCCCTCCTCGTGGCCCCCACACTCTCAGCTCAGCGCACCGTCCCCTCCGGCGGCCAATGGCTCATCGAGCCGGCCGAGCATTCGGGAATGGTCCGCCTGACCATCCGCTACGGCGAGCGCCGGTACTCGGACAGCTGGAACAGCGAAGATGACGTGCCGCTGAGCGAGTTGGTCGGCCTGTCCGCCGCCGACATGGGCGGGTCGGGTGCCACCGTCCACTTCAAGATCGTCCGCTCCGCCGGTACCCTCACCTGCGAAGGCTGGTTCGACGCCTCCCGGGGCTCGGGGCATTTCACCTATGCACCGAACCCTGATTTCGTGGCCGAGCTCGCCAAACGGGGCATCAACGCGCCCACCGCGTGGGAGCAGTTCTCGATGACGATGAGCGGCGTGGGACTCGACCTGGTGGACGAGCTGAAGCGGCAGGGCTATGACCGGCCCACCGCGGGCGAGCTGGCCCGAATGGGGACGCACGGGGCCGACCTCGAGTACCTCCAGGCCATCGGCGCCCGCGGGTACCATCTGAAGGACACCGAAGCCCTGGTGCGGATGCGCGACCACGGCGTGGACCCCGAGTTCATCGCCTCCCTCGACAGCGCCGGCTACAAGAACCTGGGCGCCGAGGACCTGGTGCGGCTCCGCGATCACGGAGTGGACGGGGATTACATCGCGGAGATGAAGGAAGCGGGGTATGCGCCCTCGAATCCCGATGAGCTGGTGGAGTCCCGGGATCACGGGGTGGACCCCGAGTACATCACGTCGCTCAAGGAGGCCGGGTTCGACAACCTGTCCCTGCGCGAGCTGCGGCGGGCCCGGGATCATGGCGTAACGAAGGGGTTCATCGAGCGCGTGGCCAGCCGCGGATATGGGAAGCCCTCGCTCGACGAAGTGATCCGGCTGCGGGACCGGGGACTCGACTAGCCCCAGTCCTTGGAATCCGGGGCGACCCGGCGCATGGTCTTCAGGAAAGAAAACGCGGAAGTCGGATCGCGGAATGCGGAACCGGAATCTTCGGTTCCGCGTTCCCACTTCCGCGTTCCGCGTTCTAGGGGCTGTATTTCTTCCGCCAGGATATTGAGCGTCCCGTCGTCCTTGGCCAGCGTGCCCCGGATCAAGAGCATCGGCTCCCCTCTCACCACCACCCGGTACTTCTCGAACACGTCGGGCCGGACGATCACGTTCACCATCCCGGTCTCGTCCTCGAGCAGGATGAACACAAACCCTTTGGCGGTGCCGGGCCGCTGACGGGCCACCACCAGCCCCGCCACGGAGACGGTTTCCCGGTCTTCGTGCCGCACCAGCTGATCGCCCGGGATGACCCATGCCGGCAGCGACGGTCGCAACAATCCCATCGGATGCCCGCTCGGCGCAAACCCCAGCGTCCCGTACTCGGCCAGCATCCGCTCCACCTCGACCAGATTCCCGAAGGGCAGGCTCTCGTGCGGATGGGCAAGCGCCAGCTCGAGCTGACGCCGGGGCGCGCGGCCCTGCCGGGCGGTTTCGGGAGGCAGCCAGAGCCCCGTTTGCCAGAGCAACTCGCGCCGGGTGAGGCCGAAGGAGTCGAACCCGCCCACCCAGACCAGGTTCTCCACCGCGGTCCGCTTCAATACGGTGGGTGACCGCCGGACGAAGTCCGCGAGGGAGCGATAAGGCCCGCAACGCTCCCGTTCCTGGACCACGCCGAGGGCCGTCGCTTCACTCCAGGCGCGCACGAATCCCAGGCCCACCCGCACTGAGTTCTCGTCTTCGGGACGGCACCAGACATCGCTCCGGTTCACGTCGGGGAGAAGGATGGTGATGCCGTGATGGCGGGCATCGTGGGTGAGGGCGTCGAGCGAGTAGAACCCCATCGGCTGATTGTTGAAGATGGCCGTGTAGTACTCGGTGGCGTGATAGTGCCGGAGCCACGCCGACTGATAGGCCAATAAGCCAAACGCCGCCGCGTGCGACTTGGGGAATCCGAACTCGCTGAAGGCGATCACCTGGGTGAACACCTTGTCCGCGACCGCCGACGGCACGCCCCGGGCGGCGGCCCCGGCGCGGAAGTCTCCGCCGAATCCCTCCAACAGCTCGCGGCTCCGCTTCCGGCTCATCGCCCGCCGCAGCGCCTCGGCCTGGCCGGACGTGAACCCCGCCAGCGCCTGGCACACTTGCAGCACCTGATCCTGATAGAGAATCACGCCCAGGGTTTCCGTCAGCGCTTCCTTCAGAAGGGGATGGTCGAGGGGGGGCTCGTAGGTGCGGCCCGCCTTGAGCGCGGCCCGACGGGCCTCCCTCCGCCGCACGTACGGATTCACGGCGCCACCCACCACCGGACCGGGCCGGACCAGCGCCACTTCCACCGCCAGATCTTCGAGTGACCTTGGTCTCGTTCTCCGGATCATCTGGATCTGCGCCCGGCTCTCGATCTGGAACATCCCGACGGTGTCCCCGGCGCAGATCTGGTCGTAGACCGCCGCATCGTCGAAGTCGATCCGTGAGAGATCAGGGGGCGCTCCTTTCCGCTCCGCGATCAGCTCGACGCACTCCTCCACCAGGGACAGCATGCCCAGCGCCAGGAAGTCGATCTTGATGAACCGGGCGTCGTCGCAGGAGTCCTTGTCCCACTGGCAGATCACGCGGTCGGGCATGGCGGACAGCTCGAGGGGAACGATCTCCACCAGCGGGCGGGAAGAAATCACCATCCCGCCCACGTGCTGCGAGATGTGCCGAGGCAGGCCGCGAATCTCCTCGGCCAGCTCGCACAGCTCTTTCCAGAGGGGCGCCCCCGACCGGCCCGCGAACCCTGGCAGCTGCTCCAGCTCCTCGGACAGCCCGCCCATGTGCCGGTCGGCGAGTTTCGCCACCAGCTCGATTTCTCCGGGTGGGAGATCGAGCGCCATCCCGATTTCCCGTACCGACGAGCGGAGCCGGTAAGTGGGGTAGGCGCAGACGAGCCCGACGTGTTCGGCGCCGTAGCGGGCGTACACTCGGCGAAAAAGCTCCTCCCGGATCTCGCGGGGGAAATCGAGATCGATGTCGGGCACCGAGGCCAGCGTCTCGTTGAGGAACCGGCCCAGAAACAGGTGATTGGCGATCGGATCGACGTGCGAAAGGCCGAGGAAGTAGCAGACGATGGAGGAGACCGAGGAGCCGCGGCCGCGGCCGGGCAAGAGGCCGGAGGCCGCGCGCCGGGTGCCTATACGGATGTCGGCGCCCACTTCGCGGGCCAGGTCGAACAGATCGTGATAGACCAGGAAGAAGCCGCTCAACTTGTGATGCTCGATGAGGCGCAGCTCTTCGGTCAGCCGTTTCTCGGCGTCGGCGCGCCAGGTGGAGCCCGGTGGGTAGCGCTCTTCCAACTGGGCCCGGCAGAAGAGGGTGAGCGCCTGGGGCGCGGGGGATTTGTCGGCCCCTCGGAAGTCGGGGAACGTGTACCCCAGGTCCTGGGTCAGGTCGAACCCGGCGCACCGCTCGGCAATGACCCGGGTGTTGTCGATGGCCCGGGGGAGATCGGGGAAGAGGGCAGCGACTTCCCCGGGAGGCCGTAGATAGAAGTCGTTGTTGGGTCGGCGGGCGACGTGGGCGCCGTCCAAACTGGTGCGGTTCTTGATCGCCACCAGCACGTCGTGGAGCCGGTACCGGGAGATGTTGTGGTAATGCACGTCCCGCGTGGCCACCACTGGAAGTCCCACCGTTTCGGCGAGGTCGGCGAGCACGCGGGTGCGCCCCCGGTCTCCTCTCACCCCATTGCGTTGCAGCTCAACGAAAAACCGGTCGTTCCCAAAAATGTCCCGGCACTCCTCGGCAAGGCGCCGCGTGGCCGTCGGGCCGTCCATTCCAAGGGCACGTGAGAGCAACCCTTCGCGGCACCCCGAAAGGATGATGATTCCTTCGTGCCGCTCGATCAGCGCCGGGAATGGGAGCCGGGGGTCTTTGCGGTCGGGGGAGCCCAGGTGGGCGGTGGTGATAAGGCGGCAGAGGTTGGCGTATCCGGTGGCGGTTTCGGCCAGGAGGGTGAGGTGGGCGCCGGAATCGAGGGTGACCTCGGCGCCGGTGATGGCCTGCAGGCCGAGCCGGGTGGCGGCCTGGGCGAATGCCATGGAGCCGTACAGCCCGTGGTGGTCGGTGAGGGCCAGGGCGGGGTAGCCCAGATGCGTCGCCTCGAGCACCAGCTCTTCGGGGGACGACGCACCGTCCAGGAAGGAGAACCCGGAGTGGCAATGCAGCTCGACGTATCCATCTCTTGGAGGGACATTCAAGGTTGCTGGATCCACCAGTCACCGGTGACCAGGTCCTGATAGAGGATCACCCGTTTTCCGCCCGCGAGCACCACGTCCGCGTAGCAGCGGATGATGGGCGAGCGCCACCATTCGTCGTCGATTCTCCAGAGCTCGCGGATTTCTTCCACGGGTAATTCCCCGTCCTCCCGCTGCACGCGCTGCGGAAGGCCGGTAGGGTCGGTCGTCACGGACACCCGGACCGGGAGGTTCAGGGCTCGAAGTCGATCAGCGCGTAGCGGCGTTCGGGGAGTCGGGACCACGGTTGGACCTCGATGACGTGTTGAAGGAAGGGACGGCGAAACCGGAGGCGGATTTCGTGGGCGGCGGTGCGCAGGGCGTCGCGGCGGCGGGCGCGGGCTTCCGCCCCGGCATCCCGGGCGAAGAGCTGCAGCTCGGTGGTGCCGGGGGCGAAGTCGGTGAACAGGATAGTGAGGCGCTCGACGGCGCCGGTGAGCGGGGCCTGCTCGATCCGGACCTTGAGGAGCGCCAGGAGCCGCTCGAGCGTGGCGGTCGGATCTTTCAGGGTGAAGGAGGCGAGCCAGGAGGCGCCATGCTCGAGCTTCGCAACGGCCTGCATCTCCCGCACCCGCCAGCCGGTGCGGCGCGGGTGGGCGAGGGCGAGCGTGAGGATCCGGGAAAAGGCCTGGAGCAGGAATTCCCGCTCCGCCACCGGCGTGTAGAACGTGAGGGACTGGATGATGGGCTCCGGAAGCCGTCTGCCCACCACCGGCTCCACGATTTTTCCCGCCGCGAGCCGCCAGAGCTTGCGCCCGGCGTCGCCGAACTGGGACGTCACGGCTTCTTCCGGAAGGGACGACAGGTCGCGCAGGGTGGTGAGGCCCAGGCGGAGGAGCCGGCGGTGGGTGTCGGTGTCGAGCGGCAGCACCGCGAGCGGCTGGGCGCCGAGGAAGCGGCGCTCCGTGCCCGGTTCGACGATGACGGGATGGCCGGGTTTGGCGCGCGAGGCGGCGACCCAGGAGATGAACTTGCCGAGGGCGATGCCGATCCGAGGGGCGAACGCGGAAGTTGGAGCGCGGAGCGCGGAACCTATCGTTGAGTTTCCCTCGTCTGTTCCGCATTCCGACTTCCGAATTCCGCGTTCGATCGCTTCTACTTGGAGAACGAGTTTTCCATGAACTCCCTCAAGTCCATCGAGTCCCATATAGACGCGCCCCAACTCGGCGGGCTCGATCACCGGGCTGACGTCGGAAAGCGACGCGAGCAGTGCCGAGAAGCGCTCGTCGTAGTGAACGGGATCGGCTTCGCAGAGCTTGAGGGTGGGGCAGAGCCCGATCGCCTGGCTCACCGTCATGGCCGGTCGCACGCCCACGCGACGCGCCGGGCGGGAGACTTGCCAGACCCGGCGCGCATCGTCGGGGGAGAGCACGGCGGCGGGCCCCGCGGCGAAGTCGGGGTGGCGGGCTTCCTCGCACCGCAGGGCGAACTGTGGGATCCAGCAGCAGGCAGCGAGGTCGCTGGTGAGTGGGCGGGGAGAGGTGGTCATTGCGGAAAGGGTATCGGACCCCGAATATATCCCGAAGATTCAAGGACCCGCAAGGATGGGGATATGGCGGTTAAGTTATTGGTACCATGATGGTTCGACGTCAGCCGTCACTCTTCGACGACGCGCCTCTTCCGGAGCCCCCCGAAGAGCTGAAAGCGCTCGGGAAAAAGCTCCCCGCCAACGTGAGGCTCGGGACCACCACCTGGACCTATGACGGGTGGCATGGGACCGTCTATCACCGGGTGTATCGTGGGCCGGAGCCGGCGAGGCGGCTCGAGGAGTACGGCCGGTATCCCTTGTTCCGCGTGGTGGGGATCGACAGCGCGTACTACGAGCCGCCCACCGAGGAGACGCTGGCCGCCTACGCCCGGGCGTTGCCCGCGGGATTTCCCTGTGTGAGCAAGGTCTGGGACCGGATCACGGTGAAGCGGTTCACGCGGGATCCGCGGTGGGGCAAGGAAGCGGGGCAGGTCAATCCGGACTTTCTCAAAGCCCAGCTGTTCAAGGACGCCGTGCTGCTCCCGTATTCCCGGGCGTTCCGGGATCATGCCGGATGTTTCGTATTCGAGTTTCAGCCCATGCACGGCAAGGATCTGCCCGATCCATTGAAGTGGGCCGACCAACTCGACGGGTTTCTCAAGGAGCTGCCGAAGGATTTCCGTTATGCGGTGGAGCTCCGGAACGCCGAGCTGGTGCACCCGATTCATGGCGAGGTGCTGAAGCGCAACGGCGTGGCCCACGTGTTCAACTCGTGGACGGCGATGCCCACCATCGGCCAGCAATTGCAGCTGTCGTGGGTGTTTCCGGCGTCGTTCACCGTGTCGCGCGCGCTGCTCAAGCCGGGAAGGACGTTTTCCGACGCGGTGAAGGCGTTTCAACCGTATGACCGGATTCGCGAGCCGGCGCCGGAGATCCGGTCGGACTTGCTGAAGCTCATCGACGAGGCGATCGCGCGGCGGCTCGAGGCGCTGATTATTCTTGGGAATCGTCTCGAGGGGAACTCCCCGGGGACCATCCGGGCGTTGACGGAGGCTTGGGAGCCCTGATGGATCGATTCGAGAGGGTGGTGGCCGCGCTCAAGAAGAAGCCGGGAGTGACTCACCGTGGGAAGGGATTCGGATCGGCCGGACTCAAGGTGAAGGGGAAGCTCTTCGCGTTCGTCTCGTCCAGGGGGCAGTATGTAGTGAAGCTGCCTCGGGACCAGGTCGCGGAGCTGGTAGGATCGGGGAAGGGGGAGTTCTTCGACCCCGGGCATGGCCGGCTGATGAAGGAGTGGATCGCGGTCACGGCGCCCCGGGCCGATTGGGTGGCCCTGGCCCGGGATGCCTACCGATTCGTGAGGAAGGGAGTGTAGTTACGAGGAGTACCGCAAAACGAGGCTCCGGACTAATTTAGAAGCCCAGTGGGGCCTGTAGCTCAGGTGGTTAGAGCGCACGCCTGATAAGCCCGAACGGCCAGCGCCCACCAGCGCTGGCCGTTGTGTTTTCAAGGACTTACGAAATCCGCGCGTCGGCCTGCGACGGCTGAAACCAGGGTGTTTGGCACCGTTTCTGGCACCACAGGGTTTCGCAGGTCCTCTTCATCGCACGTCGATGCCGCGATGCGGAAAGAATGGCCGACGACCCAGGATTTCGTGCTCAGGATTCCAGTAGATTCTAGGCTTTTTCTTACCCCATTCATCGGTTTTTCTTCCCGAATTATTCGCGCTCAGAATTGTCTCGCGAGGCCACAGTCCGAAGCCTCGAGTGTCCTGTAACGCTGTAATGGGCTCCCGCGGAGAGTGCCGATCCACATTTTCCTTCAGCCATCTGGCGGTCTGCGCGGTCTGGGGCAATACTGGAACCGAAGGTGCGCGTAGTGAGCGGTAGTTGGCTGCACCTCTAAGGAGCTGCCCAAGCGATGTCGCTGATCATTAGCGTCTACGTGCGCGAAGGCATCGTTATGGCTGCGGACAGCCGTTTAACCCTCACGATTCCTCGTACACTGCCTGGGGGAAAGTCGCACACTCTCTCTCTGACGACGTCCGACAGTGCCAAGAAACTCTTCCTTGCTCCCAATAACATTGGCATCGCCACGTGCGGAGCAGCAGATATTGGAGGGGTTCCTATCGCTGGATTTGTTGAGTCATTCATTGTCGAGAAGTTGAAGGGGAAGAGCCTGTCAGCGGAGGAGGTAGCCGGTGAACTCAGGAGTTTTCTATCTCCTCTCGGTGTCCGGCCGGGG